>NZ_ARPM03000073.1 GCF_000388175.3 Holospora undulata HU1
TAAACAAACAAAGATGGGACATTGAACGGCTGTTCAGAACTATGAAAACGCAAGGGGTTACCCTTGAAAATCCCCCTATGAAAGATTTGGGAAGACTTTCCAAACTTATGACCATTGTCGCTGTTGCTATTTTATACGCTTTTATAACGGCCCTTACACAAGAAATTGCTTACAAAAAAACAGTCAGAGCACCTTTGTTATTCATACTTCACAAGGAGGCTCAGGTGGATCAAAGATAAACTCTTATTCTTTGATTTCAGCGATCTTTTAAACTACCTGAAAAAAAGTGAGGGGGAGTATGCAAAATTTTTAAAGTTTCAGATTTTTTTTAAAGGTTTAGCGTTTCTTAATCATCTTAGATAAATTTTTATTGATGCAGATAATAAATTATAGGTAAATAAACAGGAAGGGGGCTAGATAAAAAATTCAATTTGTGATAATAACTGATATAACACTTTTTTAAAATACTGAAGTTAGAGGCCTTATGACAATTGATCATTCCAATTCAAGCGTTTCCGTGGAAACAAAAAGAAAGAGCGTTGATGAAGTTTTTCGAGAAATATCTGAAATTTTAGCCCAGTCGGTTGCACATAATAAAGAAATTACTATGGATTCCAGCATTACAGGAGATTTTGGTGCAGATAGTCTAGATCAAATTGAGCTAGTAATGGACTTAGAAAAAAGGTTTGGCTGTACGATTTCTGATGAAGAAACCAGCAAGATCAAAACAGTGGGAGATATCGTTGGGTTGGTTATGCGGTTGTCTAATGAAGAAAAAGCATGAACCGTCGCGTTGTTGTAACAGGAATGGGGGTTATAAGCCCTCTTGGCGTTGGTATAGATTGGGTTTGGAATCGGTTAATTAGGGGCGAAAGCGGCATTCGCTCTATTGACCTAGAAGACGAGGATATTCCTTGTAAAATTGCAGGGGTTATACCGGAAGGAAGTGAAGACGGACAGTTAGATTTTTCTTGTTGGATGAAGCCCACTGAGCTTCGAAGAATGGATAGGTTTATTGCGCTTGCTGTGGTTTCTGCAAAGGAAGCGTTAAAAGATTCGAACTTTGATCCACGTCTTGAGCCTGAAAAAACGGCTGTGTTTTTCGGCTCAGGGATCGGAGGGCTCCCTTTGATTGAAAAAAATGTTAATGCTTTGGCACGCAGGTATAGAGAGGTAAGTCCTTTTTTTGTTCCCGGAGCATTAATAAATTTGACCGCAGGACAAATCAGTGTTCTGACTGGGGCTAAGGGGCCTAATCTTGGATTTGCTACCGCGTGCGCTGCAAGCTCTCACGCTATTGGGGAAGCATTTTGGGCCATTAAAGCTGGAAGAGCAGAGACTATTATAGCGGGGGGAAGCGAGTCAACGGTTTGTGAAATTGGTATTGCTGGGTTTTCTGCTATGAAAGCTTTGTCCGTGCGAAATCACGAGCCAGAAAAAGCATCCCGCCCCTGGGACAAAGAACGCGATGGATTTGTCATGGGGGAAGGAGCAGCAACTCTTATTTTAGAAAATTTAGATCATGCTAAAAGCAGAGGTGCTAAGATTTACGCGGAACTAGTAGGATATGGTGCAACAAGTGATGCTTACCACATAACAGCTGCTTCTGGAGAAGGAGCCTACCGAAGCATGAAAGAAGCGCTGGAAGTTGCAGATCTTTCCCTAGAAGAGATAGGGTATATAAATGCACACGGAACATCAACTCCTTTAGGCGATAAAGCTGAATTAGAAGCGGTAGAGCGCCTTTTTGAAAATGTTTCTAAGGAAAAATTGCCACTAATGTCCTCTACAAAATCTTCTACCGGGCATCTTTTAGGAGCGTCTGGTGCATTAGAAGCATTTTTTTCTATCATGACCCTGCGTCATGCTATTGTTCCAGCTACATTAAACTTAATATCTTTTGATTCTACGTCGTACAATTTAGGAATTGATTTGGTTCCTTGTGTATCGCGGAAAGTTAATAATCTTTGCCATGTTCTTAGCAATTCTTTTGGGTTTGGCGGAACGAATGCTACTTTAATTTTTAAGGCATGGGATTCTTAGGACGTTATAAAAATCTTCTGCATAGCTTGAAGATTTTAGATTTTTTTCATTGTATTGATGAGAAGAGAAAATTTCTTGTTGTTAATTTTTCATTGTTCTATAACGAGATGAGTAAATTAGTAGCAACCACTTCTAAGTTTAGGAGAGATAGATCGAAACTAAAAATATGTCTAAAAAAACCTTAAATTAGATATAAATAAAAATACTTTCTATATATCTATCAAATGCATAATATCCGTGAGCAAAAAAAAATTGATGTAAATCAATTTTACACTCTATTATGCAAAGAAACAGCTAAGAATCAAGTGTAAAAAAATTCTTCCTTATAAGAAAGCTTGTTTAGGAAAAGGTCTGCATTATTCTTCGAAAAGTACTTTATAAAATAGAATTTAAACAAGTAGTATTATATTAAAATTCTTTCAATTTTAAGAGCATTTTTATTTGAGAATCTTCTTCGTGTATCGAAAAAAATTAACCCCACACTAAAATGTAACAAGCGCGCTACAAAAAAATGCTGATGCATGCTGATGCATATCAGATAGGCGTGTCAGGTGCAGTGCAGTCCAGAAAAGTATTTTTGCAGTTATTAAGTGCTTGAGCTATAAAAACTCTAAATCGTTGTTTTTGCGTTCACTAACTGGGGAAATAGTAAAGGAAGAGCAGAAACTTCTCAGATATACATTTTTTTCCGTAAATCTTTTTCAATCCGTAGAAAATAAAGACAATACTTGGAGGAGAATAAAATCTTATGCCAAAAGTTCTAAAAAAAGTGCTGGGGTGAAGGATGAAGTATTATTTATCCTATAAAGGATTTGAAAATAGAGAATAACCTTGTCTACCCGTTTTTATATTGATCTCAATCCTATTGAGAAAAAATATCTATTCAGGAACATAATAAAATCACTAATTTTCTTTAAAGACTATAAGTTATTGATTTCCATATTAAAATATTGAAAACAATGTTGAATACAACTCCAAATCTTTTTCTTCTATCGTCGTACACCCCAATAATGTTTTTATTTAGAAAATTTTATGAATATCGCTTGTTTTATAACCTGTATTCATGATTTAGCTAACCTTCTTAATAGGATCATGGAATGGGCTATCATAATCATGTTTTCAGCAGTCGCTATGGCAATTTCATAATCTTTAGATACCCTTCGAAAAGGATTTAGCCATGCAAATGTTCTTTCGACAATCCAACGCTTTAGCAAGTATGGCCCATTCTTGAGATATATGCTCTGATATTGCTATAGCTTTATTCAATATAGTTCTCACAAATTCCTCCATGGTTTTTCTATATCCAGCATCTGCACACACTCCCTTTAATTTAGGATATTTTTTGCAACGCTTCCTAAAAAACTCTGCACCCAGCACCTGTGTCATTGGCCTTATGAACCCTTGATATGGAGCAGATTGCCTTGCCTATCAACAACACTATGCCGTTTACGTATCTTTTTTTCCCCCATCTATACCTATTTTTTCTGAGGCTCCTGTGGGGGTAACACTTGTTTTAACACTTAGTGAATGATGCTATCGCTGGGATTCTTACTCCTTTCATACTTAATTCGGCTTGTCTTAACAAGTTCATGCATCACTTTTTCCCATACCCCCTTAATCCTACATCGTCTATAAAACGAATGTACCGTCGAATATGGTGGAAAATCTTTTGGTAGCATGCGCCATTGACAACCGCTCTTGATTCATTAACACCCTCTTTTTTGTTATATTTACTTCTATTGTCACTATCAAAATGATGCTTTATCACATCTCTCTCTTTTTAATCGATTGGATAATTCTTCTTCTACTCCTTCAAGCCTTTTATATCACACTTTTTTATTCATGAATACAAGTTCTTATTTTCTTATCTCCCCCATCATGTACCTACATCGTTATGAGATTTCACTTTTTTCACAAATGAAATTTCTTTTTTTTAGTATTATCATTTTTATATTCTTTTGTTATTACATAATTTTTTTATATTCTATTTTTTACTTAATTTATTAATACACTTCATAAATTTTACATCACTCTGTATCATCACTGTTCAAGAAGAACGTAGCAAAATGTTTAATAAAATACTTTCATCCACTTAATTATCGTAATTGTGCAGCACTCGCGAACGTGCTTAAAATACTATAAAAAGAAAATTTTTTATACATAGCGTATTCTTTTTTTTCCTCAAGATTTCTTTTTACCCCTCGTTTCTTGAAAAATATTCAATATTTTGTAAAACTCATATTTCTTAATTCTTATTAACCTACGAAATTTTCTTTAAGAATTTTTTACAAAAAATCTTCTTTAAAATCTAGTTTTCGAAGAAATCTAAAAAAACGGAGAAAGCTTCAATGCTAACTTCTCCGTTGTAACAATTTACTTTATTGTTTTTCAGAAAAACTCCACAGCAATGCTATTAACGATTTTGAAGCGCAATAAAAGTCTCTGTTTTTTTTGGGTTTTTACAAAGTCCAAGATCTAAGAGGTCTTTAGAATATTCTTCTTCAAAAAATGCATACCCATGCATTTCTGCGATAGTTTTTACTGCATCCGAAAGCAGTCCATCAGCACATCTTGCGTTGCTTCCGGCACCTTCGTCAACCGCGCCTTCTAAAAAATGAGTTAATCTGGCATAAGAGCCGTAAGCGAGAAGATCATTTTTATATCCTTGTGCGTTTTCGACGTATTCTTGAGTGTTTTTTGCAAATGCTTCTGGTAAATTTTTTCTTAAAGTTTGATAGTGTAATGGGGAAAGATGGTTCACTTCTGTTCTTTCTTTCCCATCATAAACATCCATAAAAATCTCTGTCATTTCATCCAAATACTTTTCTTTTTGTTTCACGTCTTGTGTTTCATAGTATTTTTCTGAAAATCCTTTCAGATAGGCTTTCATTGTACCAAACGAAGCAATTTTGAAATACTGGAGATCTTCTTTCTCTTCCTGAAATTTTTGTGTACATTGATTTTGTTTCACTGCTTTATACTTTGATTCTTCTTCCGCAGATTTTATTCCGTGAAGGATTTCAGACAAGTTTTTTATAATAAATTTTCTCGCATTCTGTCTTATAAGATTTTCTTCTACCTGTTTTGTTTCCGCAGCATAATTGAATTGTGCTAATAAAGCTGCATATTTTTTCTCCCCCACCTTTTTAATAATGAGTTCTTCTCCCGTTTTACACTTTTTAGAATCATAGTGATGCTGGCCTAAGTATTCTAAAAATTTACGATTTGTTGTATCCTTTGCTTCTGCAGTCGCTTCAAAAAAACAAAACATAGTGTTAGAAAAATGAAAAAATCCAGAAATTGCTTCATAGCGAGTTTTGGGGTCCTTAAGGTTTTTATAAAATATTCCAAAATCTTCTAGTGCTTTATGTAATAATTCGTAATCTTTGTCTTGATTTTCTATTATTGTAGTTACAATTTCATACAATTCGTTGTATTCTTCTTTTCCACTTTGATCATATAGTATCGAGTCAATAATTAAGTTAATCTCTCCTTCACGAGTTGGAATAAACTCTAAATCAGAACCAGAAAATACTTTATTAATAAAGTATTCAAGTTGGACACTAAAATCTTTTTCTCCAGTAACGCTGTTTTGAGCAGTTCTTCTGTTCCAAAAAAATTTATTCAAATGTTCTCGTGCCTGTCGTATTTGCATTCGTTTGCGTTTTTCGCTTTCTTTTAATGCGTCTACAATAACTTTAAACTTAAGATTCTTTAAATCTTCAACGTTCTGGAAATAATTTTCAGGGCAAAAAGTCTTTAAACAAAACAATAGAGATTGAGACTGCAAAGCCGTTTTTGAAGCATTATCAAAAAAGATCAGCGCTTCTTGTCTTTTCTTAGAATCTTGATCTTTTTCCAAATCTCTAAATTTTAAAAAGCACTCCATATTTGGCAACTGCTTATTTTCTGAAGATCTTTCTAATTGTTCAAGAACCTCTCTGTAGGAAAGATCAGCCATATCCAAATAATGCGCCCACGTTTTCATATCGGAATTTTTTAATATTACCCGTTCTACAGCATTCATTTTTTCCTTTTTGGAAAAGCTTGGCATCACCCCCTTAATAAAATGGCACATTTGAGTTGGGCGATTTTCTTCATACATTTGCCCAAAAATAATTTTTTCATTATTTTTTGTATAAAAATGAAGCTCTTGATCGATTATCTCCCCTCTTTCTAAAAGATCTGCTGCAACACGTTGTAAAGTATTGTACTGCTCTATATCTCTTGGATCAGAAGAACTAAAAAATTTTTCTAAAATTTTATTAAAAATTTCACATCCAAAATTTGGACGAAGCTCGGAGAATTTTTTCAGGAAAAAATATTTTTCTTTTTGTGTATTGCTTAAAAAATCTAAACAATACTCGTAAGAAATGTCTGCTATATCAAAAACATCTAAACATTTACTTACGTAGTCATTGTCGAATCTTATCCAATAAGGGGACTTTTCTAAATTTTCTAAAACTTCCGCAACTGCTTGGTTTAAAAAACGCATTTTTTGACTTTGAGGTAAATTTTTCATTAGGTACTTGATGAAATCCTTATTAAAGGAAGAAATATTATTCAGTGTTCCTAAATAAATCTTTTCATTGCTTTTTGTGTAAAAATAAATTTCTTTATCTACTACATCAATTTCTTTTAGCTGATCTGCTGCAACACTCCATAAATTTTCACGCCGACTCTTGTCTATTTCATCAGAAGAATTTGAAAGATTTTCTATTACTCTATCAAAAACTCTGCTAAAAACTTCGCTAGCTGTTTCTGGAGACGCTCTACGCAATTCCTGAAAGATATCGCTTTTTAATGAATTTTCAGGGGCTGCATTAAAAAAATCTAAAGCACAAGCGTACTCATCGTAATTGTAATTACCACGGAGCAAAATATAAATAGCATCTGTCAAGTTGCGAGAATTATTTATTCTGACTTTTTCTATCAATTCAGGAAAAGATATTTTTTCTTTCCAACGTGTATCTTTTTCTAAAAAAGAAAAAACTCGGAACAAAACCGTTGAATTACAATTATTTACTTCCTTAAACAAATGTTCATAATCTTCAATAAAAATTGAAAAAGCCTTATCAAAAAGATATTGGTCACACCAACTGGACAAATTATTTAGTGTTTCAGAAAAAGCTCCTTCTTTGCAGAATAAAGAGCGAAGTACACAGGTAAAATTATCAGGAGTATCTACAACCTTACTTAGAAAATCAAAAGCAATTTCTTTGTTTGTTTTACTGTTTGACCTCATTAAATACTCGAAAATATACCCCAAAACTTTTGGACGAATACGATTTTCTTTAATATTTTTTAACGTAAAATCCAGAACTTGAGTAAAAAGTGTCGTGTTACAATCACGTGAAATCACACTAAATAGTACTCCTTCTAACCCTGTAACCTCATTTCTTCCACAAAATCTAAGCGCATCGGACAAAAAGCAATAAATTTCGCGATCTTTATTGACGGCATCACTTAGAGCTAATGCGTTGACGGTCCAAACTACATCTTCTGGGGTGCCAAAGCTTAAATCCCTGAGCGAACTTTTTAAGAAAACAAAGTTTCGTGGAAAAAGAGAGAAAATGTTTTCAAAAATAGCCTCACAAGCATCTGCAATCGTATTTCTACCTCCTAAATGAGTATCGTTATAGGCAGCAATGCGCCCCAAAGCAGCTGTCATATGAAAGATATTTAAATAATTCCCAGGGGTTTGAGATAAATCTAACTGAGAAAGCTTTAATAAAATATTTTTTAGTGAGTCATCTTTTTCAAATGCGCTTAACGCGTCATATATTTTTTTTGCGTCAACGTTGATTTCAGAGTTAAAAGCAAGAACTAGCACCATAAATGCTTTTCTTAAAGATGAAAAATCTTGATCGCTATACCGTTTTTCACGACGAAAATCAAGGGAGGTTAATAAGCGAACAAACAATTCATTAAAAGAATCAGGATTATCATGATTTAATACTCTTAGAACGTACTTTACTGTATTTTTGTTTAGTCCAAATAAAGTATCAAAAAGCTTCTTTGGGCTAATATTTTGCAAAGTTCTCTTTAAAGCTGTTGCGTCAGAAGAGTTTCTATTTAAAATATCGATAAAAAATCCTTTTCCATTTAATCTACCTAAAAAAGTGTTTGAAGCATATTCTCCGTCTAATATTTCTGCTTCAAAAGGGAAACACTCGAGTTCCTTATTATTGTTTTCAGAAGTAAACGCTTCTACTAAAGAATGATCAAGCGTATCTGCTTCTCTGTACAAAAAATTGATCTCAAATCCCTTAAAATCAAATGATAACAGTTCACGAAACTGATCAAGCTGATTAAAGAAGTCTTGCTCTCCCCCATAGCCTCTACTTAGCTCAGAGCTTTGCTGCGAGCTTGATGAACTATCTTCATCGCTTCCATCTGCACCATAGGCGCTTTGAGCAAAATTTTCAATAAAAAAGCTGCTAGTAACATTCATTATTAACATCAATAAAATTTTTTTTTCCATGTAAAAATCGCTATTTTCATTCCCCAACATTTAATAGGAATTTTGACAAAGTTTCAATACATCAATTTGAAAAAAAATATTATTTTTTTATGTTTCCGTGAGAACACAGCATAACTTCACTTTCGTTTAAAAATCATAGATACCACAAAAAAATAAAAAACCATTTTTTAAGTAAAGTTTCAAAATTTTATTTTTCTTTACTTAAAAAATTTTAACTAATCTATGAATTATTTATTTTACGTAAAACCGTTAAACAACACTAAACACGTTCCTTAAAAACTTTTACAATCTTCTTTCCTTTCCTAACACAAAACTTTACATAACCAGAAATTCTTGAAAATAAAGTATAATCCTTTCCACACCCAACATTCAATCCAGGATGTACCCTTGTTCCTAGTTGTCGCAAAATAATTGTTCCAGCATTTACCAGCTGTCCATCAAATCTTTTAACTCCTAACCTACGTCCAGCAGAATCTCGACCATTACGCGACGTTCCGCTTCCCTTTTTTTGTGCCATAAGCTACTCCGCTTTCTCTACTACTCAAATTTATCACTAAACCTCTACAGATTCAATGCGCACCCGAGTTAAAATCTGCCTGTGTCCGCGCTTTCTTCTATAATTATGGCGACGCTTTTTCTTAAAGATTATAACTTTTTTTGATTTTATTTCTCCAAGAGACACTGCAACTATCTTTGCAGGTAAAACTTCCCCTTCAGGCTGAATTGACCATCCATCTAAATGTAAAACATCCCCCTCATTACAAACAAGACGCTCTACATCTAAAAAACGGCCTAGGTTAACGTGATACTGCTTTCCTCCAGTTTTTAAAACCGTGTACATGTGTTTAAACCAAAAAGTTTTTCTTATTCTAACACAAGGATCTTTTTGGTACAAGAGTTCAAGTTCGATCCCCCCCCCCCACCTCATAAAAAAAATTACAAAATCACAAGAGATCTATAAAAAATATATTTGTATTTCTAAAATAAACAAAAGTAACAATAAACTCAATGTAAAAAAATATTGCACCTGTTCGGAAAACTATCACTCAGGTCCTTTTCCATTTCAGGAGCGTTTTGATTTTTATTTTATTTTCTTTTATCAAAGATATATGAGAAATTCATAATCTAAAACATACCTTTGTAAAAATTATAAGCTTTTATTTCTGGATTTATCTTGTTTTGATTTATTTGATGGTCTAAAATCGTGACACACTTGCTCTTTGAAAAATATAGAGCTGGTCACATAAAAAAGCCATATACAACAAGAACAAATTAAACTAGAAAGTTTGTGAAAACTTAAAAAATAGATAACATATTCAGTTCAATTCCGTAAAAAAAATGCTAAAGCTACAATCAGCTGGTGAGAGTTTTATCAAGCTATCCAAAATATTTAAGATCTCAAATATCATAATAAACATGTGGAAAAATCAATGAATTCCTAAGAAAAAATAGAGATAAACACCAAAACAAAAAATAACGAAGCTTTAAAACAAGATATCCGGAATTATCCTGATTCTTAAAGTTACGAAAGAGCAATAAGGCTTGGAGTAAGTGCATCCGGGATAAAGCATTCTAAAAAGCTTATTGGAATTAACATATAAAAAAAACTCTGAATCCCCCCAAGGAAGACCCCGTAAAAAGGTTTACGTTTTTTCGGAACATTGAAAAGCTAAAAAAATAAGAAAAACTAAAAGATTATATTGACGAAAGCAGTTTTGCGCATGACATGCCAAGACCCTATGGGGATACAAGGGCAGCGATGCTATGGTAAGCACGATTGGAGAAGAACTAATGCAATAAATGTTTTGATTGGCACAGTAATTTAGTTTGAATTAGATATTTTAAAGAAGCGCGAAATAGCCTCGAATAGAGCGTTAAAATTTAGTATATTGTATTCAATCGCCCTCTTCATATTAGCCCAGAATTTCTCTATTGGATTCAAATCACAAGAGCAAGGAGGTAGAAAAATTATACTGTATTTTACAGATTCTATTAATTTTC
>NZ_ARPM03000072.1 GCF_000388175.3 Holospora undulata HU1
CCTCCACGGGTTTTCCATATCCAGCATCTGCACACACTCCCTTTAATGTAGGATAACTCCGCACCCAGCACCTGTGTCATTGGCCTTATGAACCGTGATATGGAGCAGATTGCCTTGCCTATCAACACCACTATGCCGTTTACGTATCTTTTTTCCCCCATCTATACCTATTTTTTCTGAGGCACCTGTGGGGTTAACGCTTTGTGAATGATGCTATAGCTGGGATTCTTACTCCTTTCATACTTAATTCGACTTGTCTTAACAAAGTTCATGCATTACTTTTTCCCATACCCCATTAATCCTACAAGGTCTATAAAACGAATGTACCGTCCATTGACAACTGCTCTTGATTATATAAACTACTGCATTACCCCCCTCTTTTTTGTTGTATTTGCTTCTATTGCCGCTATCAAAATGATGCTTTATCACACCCCTCTCTCTTTTATAATTGCTTGGATAAGTCTTCTTCTACTCCTTCAAGCCTTTTATATCACACTTTTTTATTCATGAATACAGGTTCTAAAAAAAAGCAAAAAATTTTGGATTTTTAAAGCTTGGATTTCTAAAGTCTATGATCGTGCTGGAAAACGGCTCATCGATTGGGAATTTGGTGATCACTCGGGTCAAACATTCAAACGACTTTTTGAACGATTAAAAAAATGGAAAATTTTATTTTATTGCGCAGATCATTGGGTAGGTTTTAATAAAATCATTCCAAGCCCCCACTTCTTTCAGGGAAAAGATAAAACGTTTTCCATTAAACAAAACAACGCTCGACATCGCCATTGGTTTGCAAGATTTCGCCCCACCTTGCAAACACGCGATCACTTGAGATGCTAGAGGGAACACTGCGTATTTTTGCGGTACTTCACGTTAATAAAACATTGAAAATTTATCATACTATCTTTAGTTAAAAGCCTAAAATTTTGTATATTTATATTTTTTTTCTAAAATTTTTTCAGATTTTTTTTCGATACTAATAAATATATACCAAAAATTAACATAGGAAGGCTGTAAAATTGGCCCGGACTAATTCTTATTGATCCTAAAAATTCAAAACACTTTGAATCTGGCTCTCGTACATATTCGCATATCCATCGCGAAGCAAAATACCCTATTAAAAAGCATCCAGAAAGCATTCCGCTGTGCCGGGAAATACGTGTCTTTAAGGCTAACCCATTTAAAACAATAAACAAAAATACTCCTTCAAAAAACGCTTCGTATAATTGGCTAGGGTGCCGAGCAATAGAATCCACATTTGGAAAAACTATTCCGTGTTTCCACGGAATTCCGTAAAGCTCTTGATTTAAAAAATTTGCAATTCTTCCCAGAAAAATTCCCAAAGGAGCTCCGCATAAAAAACAATCTGTTAAAGAAAGCCAAGAAATTTTTTGACGTTTACAAAACCACCAACTGCTAAAAGCGCAAGCTAACGCTGCGCCATGGAATGCCATTCCTCCCTTCCATACCGAAAAGATTTCTAAAGGATGTGTAAAAAAGTAAGATGGGGAATACAATAAAACATATCCTAACCTTCCCCCAATAATAATAGAAGGCATAATAATCATCAAAAAATCAGACAATATTTCTGGGCATAAAGAAAACACACGGCGCTTTATTAAAAAAATTCCCCAACGCCAAGCCAGCAAACTGCCAATCGCATAGGCAATGCCATACCAACGAACGGGGTAAGAAAAAATATAAAAAGCAATAGGAGAAGGAAAATTCATCTTAAAAAACTCATAATTTTTCTACCTCTAGTTTACTTGCTAACTAAAACGGAGTATTCATTTGATCAAAAAATATTTGATTGTTTTCTGTAAGGCCTAATTTATCAAGTAAAAATTCTGTAGCCTCACCTCCCGGGGCCATAGAGCTCAAAACTTTTCTCAAGACCCACATGCGTTGTAAATATTTGGGATCTACAAGGCGTTCTTCTTTTCGCGTGCCTGACCTTGAAACGTCTAAAGCGGGAAAAATTCGACGCTCTGCAACCTTTCGGTCCAGATAAATTTCTGCATTTCCGGTTCCCTTAAATTCCTCAAAAATAACCTCTTCCATGCGAGATCCCGTTTCCACCAAAGCAGTAGCAATTATAGTTAACGACCCTTTTTCTTCAACATTTCTGGCTGCTCCAAAAAGTCGTTTGGGGCGTTGTAAGGCATTTGCATCCACACCTCCCGTTAATACTTTTCCAGAAGAGGGAAGAACAGTGTTGTAAGCTCGGGCTAACCGAGTCAACGAATCCAAAAGAATAACAACATCTTTTTGGCACTCTACAAGTCGTTTGGCTTTCTCTATAACCATTTCTGCCAGTTGAACATGGCGAGCAGCGGGTTCATCAAATGTAGAGCTCACAACTTCGCCTTTCACGAAACGCGCCATTTCAGTGGCTTCTTCTGGCCGTTCATCAATTAACATAACAATTAAAACCACGTCGGGGTGATTTTCTTGAATCGCTTGTGCTAGGTTTTGCAAAATCACTGTCTTTCCTGTTCGCGGAGGAGCAACAATAAGTGCGCGTTGCCCGAGTCCCAAAGGAACTACCAATTCTATGGCGCGCAAGGTTAGGCGCGCATTATTAACCCAATCAGAGCTTTTTTTCTTCAAAGATTTAACTGCTGTTCCTGGATTTTCGCTTTTTGAATGATCTGTCAGCTCAAGATTCAGTTTGCGTTGAGGAAAAAGGGGGGTCAAATTTTCAAAAGGAATGCGGTGGAAAGTTTTGCTGGGCTCATCAAAGTTGATAGAAGTAATAGTTTTTAAAGAAAAATATCGCTCTTCTTCCCTGCTTGGAGGGACAATTACTCCCTCAATAACATCTCCAGTTTTCAGATAATTATTCCGAATAAGCATTGAGGAAACGTAAACATCTGAAATTCCCGGCAAATAATTAACCTCGGGGTAGCGTAAAAACCCGAATTGATCAGCTAAAATTTCCAATACCCCTACACAAAGAATTTCTTCTCCCTGATCGAATTTCTTCTTTAAAATTCTTATTATAATCTCTTCCCCTTTCAGGCTTGCACTTTCGATTCCAAGAGAATCTGCCATCACTCTTAAATTTAAAGGAGAATACTTTCTTAAATCACTTACTTTAATCATGAAAAACCCAAAGAAAAAAATGCCTCTGCAGCATGCAGAGACTAGTGTGCATAGGATATATAATTTTTTTCTTTTTAGCAAGACCTTTTTTATAAAGTTGTTTTTTATTTAAAAAGAAAGAAACATTGTATTAAAATCAAATAATAAATCAATAACTTGTAAGTAATTTTATTATATCAAATATCAAAAAATTCGAAAAATAATTAATTATTTTTTAGGCGCTAAAAAATATTTATTAAAAAACAGGGGAAAAATTCAAATTTTTTTTGGAAAAATCATTTTTAAAAAAAATTATTCTAAAAAAATCATTTAAATTTTTAGAAAAAAATAGCAAGGGGTGACTGCTCGAAATGTAAATGAAAAAGGTAAGAGGAAAATTTTTCTCATAAAAAGAAAATCAAATTCAAGGCGCGTTGGATCAGAGCAAAGATGTTTTTTGGGAATTTTTAAAGCGGTAATTGAAACTAATGATAGGGGAGTTTTTTTGTGTTTTTTAAAAGGATAGGGCAATATATCTTCTTCCATTAATTGATAACCAGCGGGAAATCTTGATTCAATGTCTTTCAATAGATTTTCAAAGACTGTCGTCGAAGTTGAAGTTAATGAACTGTATTCATTTTGCAATTTTTGAAACTATTATTCTTTTTATTTTAAAAATTCTTCCATTTGATTAATTTTTTGTATATTTTATATGCATACTCCCCCTCACTTTTTTTCAGGTAGTTTAAAAGATCGCTGAAATCAAAGAATAAGAGTTTATCTTTGATCCACCTGAATCCCCTTGTGAAGTATGAATACAAAGGCGCTCTGACTGTTTTTTTGTAAGCAATTTCTTGTGTAAGGCCCGTTATAGAAGCGTATAAAATCGTCAAGTTTGGAAAGTCTTCCCAAATCTTTCATAGGGGGATTTTCAAGGGTAACCCCTTGCGTTTTCATAGTTCTGAACAGCCGTTCAATGTTCCATCTTTGTTTGTAGGCTTTTATTACC
>NZ_ARPM03000071.1 GCF_000388175.3 Holospora undulata HU1
TGCGCTTTGCAGGTGCGTTAACTCTTTCTATCGAGCCGGCTTGATCCACGAAGTCAGGGGTGTTCTAGTTATGTCGTAAATCTTTGCAACTTGACTAATGCTATGAGCCCTGGCTGCAATAGCCTTTGCTAATTTACGTGATATTCGTGCAGCTTTATCAATCTCCTTAATCTGATATTTTTCTTCTTTTCTACCTTCGCGGTTGATAATTTTGATGCGGATACCATTCTATTTAAGCTGTTTGTTATCCCCCTATGATATACTTCCCCTTTTCTTAAAAGGCAATCATTATATGCTTATTTAGCAATGGGAATTGGTATATACTATGGAGTTATTTTAATAATAGTTTACGAAGAAGTCTATTATGAAGAATTCTATTATAATTTACACAAAAAAAATAAATTTTTGATACAATTTAATTGAGTTTTTTAACATCTATAAAGATGAAATATATTAATAAAATTTTGCTTATAGTAGTTGCAAGCGGTTCTTTCCTGAGTTTCAACAAAAGTATTGCAAACGGTTCTTTCCTGAATTTCAACAAAAGTATTGCAAACGGGTCGAAAAACAATGCTTCTTGTGAAGATCTAAATAATTATTCAATAATTGTTAGAAACGAGTTAGTAAAAATTTCTGAATATATTAATAATATTCAAGTGTTGCTTGGTAAAAACCTTCATTCGTATGAAATTTTATCGAGAAAATTAGAAGCCGGTTCAAAAGCCGATTTTTCTCCTTTCAAAGTTGTCGATCAGGAAATAATAAACATGATGCAAAATATTAACGGTATTTTTCAATTAATAACTATTGAAGGAAATAAAAATAGTGTAGCTAACATTAATTCAAAAAGCATAGAAGATGCGCATAAAAAAATAAAAGAATCACTAAAAGCAACAAAAGGATCACTAAAAGAAATTGAAGAAAAAACACTACAATCAATGAATGCAATAGAAAAAACGAAAGAGATTTATTCAAATACTCAAATTCCTGATCAACAGTCAAAAGAAAAAATATCACAAATGGTCAGTGGATATGAAGAGGAGCAAGAAAGAATAGATAAATTGGTAAGTCAAGGTTTGAATACCCAACAACAGCAAATTTCGGAACGGCTTACGCAGCGAAAAATTAAATCTGAAGGATTAACACCGTCCCAATCAGCACCTAATCTCGGTAATTCAAGGCGCTCCCCTCTTCAGTCCCAAGAAAATCCAGAAGGACAATCTACTTTAATGCAAAAATCTGCATCTTCTGTACAGCTTAAAAACCCACAACAATAGGTCAACTCATAATGTTGATATCTAAGATTTTTACATTGCCCATCTGGCAGATTCCATTAATTGCTTGGTATAGCAATCTTTTGGGCGATTTAAAATTTCTGCTGCAGAACCTTGTTCTATAACGCGTCCGGATTTTACCACAATGACATGGTGAGCGATGCTCTCTACTACTTTTAGATCGTGGGTGATAACGATATACCCAATGGAAATGCGTTTTTGTAGTGTAACAAGAAGGTGTAAGATTTCTTTCTGAACCGTCACGTCTAACGCAGAAGTGGGTTCGTCTAAAATAAGAAGTTGAGGTTCTAGTAATAAGCTTCGCGCAATACAAATTCGTTGCCGTTGTCCCCCAGATAATTGATGGGGATAGCGGTTTAAAATGTCCGCAGAAAGCTCTACTTGGGATAAAATATTTTGAATTCTTATTTTTCGTTCTTCCAGTGACCAGAGTTTATAGTTTTTCATCCCCTCCATCAGGCTGTCTTGTACACACATCCTGGGGTTAAGAGAAGAAAATAAATCTTGAAAAATCATTTGAAAGTGTCGCCGTTCTTGACGTAAATTTTCAGGACTTAAAGAAGATAACCGGTGATTTTGAAAAATAATTTCTCCAGAATAGTGAAGCAACTGGGCAATTGCAAGGGCAAGTGTGCTTTTCCCAGATCCGCTTTCCCCCACTATACTTACAGTTTGTCCGGCGTGCACGTCAAAATTTATATCATGTAAAATTTTATTGTGCCTTAAAGTTACTTCCAAATTTCTAACTTGTAATAAAGTTTTTTGAAAATTAAAATCTTGAGGATCGTCTTGAACCCAACGATCTGGAATGCTGCCCCATAGCTTTCGAGTATAAGGATGGGAAGGTGTTTTTAATATTTTTTCCGTTTCTGATTGTTCTACCATTTGTCCTTCTTTTAAAATCCCTACAAAATGCGCAATCCTGCTAACCAGTGGAAGATTGTGGCTGATAAAAAGAATTGACATTCCTTGAGTTTCTTGAATGTGCTGAAGTCGCATAAGAAGTTCTTTTTGTAGTGTTACATCTAAAGCAGTTGTGGGCTCATCGGCGATTAATAACTCTGGCTTTGCTGAAAGTGCCATAGCAATCATCAAGCGCTGTTTTTGTCCCCCTGAAAGCTGATGAGGATAAGCATCTAATTTATTTTTCGCATAAGAAAATCCTACTTTATCCAAGATGTCAAACATTGCGGCATCTAAATCAGCGCGATTCAAAAATTCTTGTTTTCTGTGGAGAATTAAAACTTCTTGAAGCGCTGATCTTAAAGTTTTTAAAGGATTTAATGCGCTGCTGGGTTCTTGAAAAATCATACTGATATGCTTTCCACGAAAATTGTAAAGTGAATTTTCAGAACATTTCAGCAAATCAATCTCTTTAAATAAAATTTCCCCCGTATAGGAAGGGTAAAGAGCTTTTGGTAATAGGCCCAGTATAGAAAGTCCAAGCATAGATTTTCCAGATCCGCTTTCCCCAACAAGAGCAACCGTTTTTCCAGTAGGAATTTCCAGGCTCACGTGATGTAAAATTTTTTTTTGATATTTTTGACGATTTGCGTAAAGGGTCAAAGAAACATCACGAATGGATAGCAAAATGCTCACGATGCATTCCTTTCTCTTAGAATAACTAAAAAAATTTTCATGAAGATCGTCCCGGATCTAGTGCATCTTGAAGCCCTTCCCCTGTTAGTGTGATTAACACAAGAATTGTGGCAAGCGCGCACAAAGGATAGATACTTAACCAAGGTGCGTGTAAGTTCGATTTTGCCTGCTGTAATAATTCCCCCAGTGAAGGAGTTCCTGCCTTTAGCCCCACTCCTAAAAAATCCAAAGATGCAAGAGACGCTATTCCCGAATTCACTAAAAAAGGAAATTGAGAAATTCCCGTTGTCATAGCATTGGGTAGAATGTGACGCCACATCATTCGAAAATCTGTGGCTCCCAGAACTTTTGCAGATAAGACATAGGGAAGTCCTCTAGCTTTTAAAAACTCTGCTCGTGTTGCTGCAGACACGGGGCGCCAATTAAAAAGAGACATCACAATGGCTAAAAATTCTAAAGAAGGGGTCAGAAAACTAGAAATGATCATTAGCATAAACAACACAGGAAGACCCGACCAAATTTCTACCAACCTTTGCGTATACAGATCGAATTTTCCCCCCCAATAGCCTTGAATCGCACCGATGAACACTCCCAACATCGTTCCAAACACGGCAACACAAAGACCAAACATTATACAAATTCGAGTTCCATAAACAAGACGGGCCAATAGATCTCTTCCCTGTTCATCAGTGCCTAATACGTGAAGAGGACAAGGCGCGCTTGGTACCGGATGGTGAGATTCTGAAAGCCGATAAGGACTATGTCGATAAATTGGCCAAACAACCCAAGCATGATTTTTCTTGACGAAATTTTTGAATTCTCTTGTTAAGTAATCCATCTCTAGATCTTCGCCCTTCATAAAACATGTTTCAGGATAATAACGCAATACTGGAAAAAATATGCCCTTATCACACAAAATAATTAATGGTTTGTCGTTAGACCAAAAATTTGCAGTAAACGTTATTCCGATAACCAGCAACAATATGCGTAAAGCCCAAAATCCTTTTTTATGCGCTTTAAAGCGTTCCCAAAATGTATTCATAATTCAGTTTTTTCCTTCAAAGTGAATCCTTGGGTCAATCCATGTGTACAGCAAATCACTAATAACGTGCAAAACTAATCCAGTTAAGGTAAAAAGGTAAAGAGATCCAAATATAACAGGATAATCACGATTTCCGATGGCTTCATAGCTTAACAGTCCTATTCCCTCTAAAGAAAAAATCATTTCCACTAAAAAAGCTCCAGAAAAAAGTACATGGAATAAGGTTAAGGGAAGGTGTGCCATCATGACAATCATAGCGTTGCGAAAAACATGCTTAAATAAAATGGTGCGAAATTTAAATCCAAACGCTTTGGCTGCAACGATGTATTGTTTAGAAAGTTCTTCTAGGAACGCGTTTTTGGTAAGAAGGGTAAGGGCAGCAAACCCAGTCAAAACTTGGGCGCTAACCGGTAATACCAGATGCCAAATATAATCTTTGATTTTTTCCCAAAAAGATAACCGACTCCAATCCCAAGAAAACAAACCTTGTATGGGAAAATAAGAAAAAAAACTTCCTCCCGCAAAAAAAATCATTAATAGCAATGCGAATAAAAATGTGGGAATAGCATAACTTAACATCATGATTAGACTTGTCCAAAGGTCGAAGCACGTCCCGTTACGAACAGCTTTTTGAATTCCCAAAGGAATAGCTAAAAGATACATAAGCATCATTGACCAAAACCCCAAAGACAGAGAAACGGGTAATCTATTAATTAGCAGTGTGGTCACAGACTCACTTCGAAAATAACTTTTTCCAAAATCAAACATCAAATACTGTTTTAGCATTATGTAAAATCGCTTCCAAAGAGGTTGGTCTAACCCAAACTGTTGTTTTAGTTCTTTTACTACAGCGTCTTGTCCAAAGTCTACTGCTGAGCTTGCTCCCCCCTTGTGCTCTTGAGCAGAAAGCTCCATACGGTGCAGCATTTGTTCTACTGGTCCCCCAGGAACTAAATGAACGATAAGAAAATTCAGAAGAATAATGCAAAACAACGTGGGAACAATCAACAAAAACCGTTTTAAGGTATAAGACAACACTTAAGACTCAAGAATTCTTGCAAGCACGCAAGTCGGATTATCTCAGATTTTCTTGAAAAAATCCATCCTGGGGTACAAAAAATAAAAAGCATTTTTTTCTTAACGTTTATGCTTTTTTTCCACAAAAACGTCTAATTCTTGTCCAGGCATAAGTCCTTGTGGGTCAGAGACGATATCGTAATAGGCGTGAAGCACTCTAGAGTCAATTCCAGAGTGGATTCCTGGCAAATTACGTTTGGGATATATATAAGGATCTATTCTGCTTAATTTTAGAGAAACTTCTTGAGTTCCCAAAGTTTTTGTTTTTCCCAAAGCATTACAAGCGTTATGAAGATGTTTTGCGTACATTTCGTCAAATTCTACACACACCGTGAGTTGAGTCAAATCCCCCATGATTAATACTTCGTTTCCTGGAACAACATATTGTCCTTGATAAAGCGTAGAAGAAAGAATTGTTCCATCTGCTGGAGCTTTTAGAAAGTGCCGTTCTTTTTCTAATTTTGCTTGACGCAATAGATTTTCACATTCTTCTCGCTTTGCTGAAGCTTGTCGTGCATTGTAAACGCTCCAGCGTGCTTCGTGATTTGAAAAAACTTTTTTTTTGTTTAATTGTTCTGCAATAGAAGATTGTTCTTTAATTTTTTCCTCTTGAATGCATGCATTTTTGTAAGATGCTTCCAGTGCGCCGATACGGGCATTAATTTCTTCTTGATTTAGGGAACAAAGAATTTCTCCTTTTTTTACGCGCTGTCCTGGGGATGCGTTTATGGCTTCTACACTCCCTTTTTGTTGAAATGCTAGGTGAAGAAGCTTTCCTTTAGGTTCAACAACACCAATCCCTGAAATACTATGAGGGTACGGTAAAAGAGTCAAATCGCTAAGAGTAGAAGATGGCAAACGGCAAGGGGGGATCGTCATATAAATGGCCCCTGCTGCTCCAAGTGATGCTAATATTCCCACATACCACAAGTTTACTTTAGATCGTTTCACCATTAGACTCCTGAAAAAAAATAAGAAAATCTTTTTTATTTTTTGTATCAATCTCTTTTCAGGAATTGTAACAAATATTCATAAAAAAAGACAGGTTAAAGGTAAAAATCAGATAAGAGACTAATTTTAGAACCTATCTTCACAGTTAAGCCAACCGACGAATCAGTAGCATTGAATGGGAGATCATAACGTCGTGTTTTTCCGATTGAACGTCTATTTCATACTCCTTGGCTAATCACCTAAAATGATTTAGCCAGTCAATCAAATGTTCTCTTCCCCCCCTTTCGCTAAAATTGCCCAATCTGGCCGTAATACGTGCCGAAATTTCTAAGGTCTTTTTCAACATGTTTTGAACAAACTCTTCAAACGTTTTACAAAAACCAGTATCTGCGCATACGCCTTTAATCGATAGATATTTTACACCCGCCTTGTCAAAACCTTGCATCTCGCAACAGTATCATGTGTAGTTGCTGCGTGAGCCTTCACATGAAAAATATGTACTAGGGTATCCGTGACAC
>NZ_ARPM03000070.1 GCF_000388175.3 Holospora undulata HU1
AACGCAACACGATCTTCTTCTGTCAGAAATCTTTGCACAAGAAAAATTATTAAACTTGTAAACAATTTCATTCAGCATGAGTATAAAATGAGGGCTTTCAGCTTGTCTTTCTTGGGCACACCTCGTGAAATTTTTTCCACATTTTTTATCATTTGTACCGCTTTCCCCCTCGAAAAAAACTACTTTTAAAGCACTCCGAACATTCACAAAATTTACATATAATCATTTTTAGAGACTTTTAAAAGACTTCCTTTACCAATTCTAACAAAAAAGATCTTTTAGTTAAAGGTTTCCAAAATTTTTTTAGGATTCGGCTACTTTTTTGAATTTTTTAGCCTTGTATTTCATATTTAAATGATGTAAAATTTTTTCGTTGGCCGAGTGGCAGAGTGGTGATGCAGAGGACTGCAAATCCTTTTATACTGGTTCAATTCCAGTCTCGGTCTCTTTAACTAGATATTAAAATTTTTTTTGTTTTAGTTTAGGTGCCTAAATTTTATTTATTTAGTGGAGCTTTGTGTTTTTCGAGAGAAAAATTTGGGCTTTAACGTACAAAATCACGAAGTTTTTAAAGTTAAAGCGCTTTTATTAAAAGATATACTATGAAAGAGTATAGAAGAAAATATTTTGCTAGAATGTTTTTTTATTAACTAACGTTTAGTAAAAATCCTAAAGCATTTTGTATGCAGACAATGCTCTTTCCCTAGAAAATTTTAGATCAACAATGAAAGAAGAATAAGAAGAACAGTTAATTTCTGATTTTTGCAGCGCACTACCAAAGGCTTTCCACGGTTCAAATAGGTACTTACTTGGTAATTTTTCCAGTTCAGGAACAAATTTTTTAGTGTATTCCCCTTGACTATCAAATTTTTGTCCTTGTGTAGTGGGATTGAAAATTCTAAAATAGGGAGCCGCATCAGCACCGCTCCCTGCTACCCATTGCCAACTGGCACTATTGTTTGCAAGATCAGCATCAACCAGACACTCCCAAAACCAATCTCTTCCATGATTCCAATGAATCATTAAATTTTTGACTAAAAACGAAGCCACAATCATTCGGACACGATTGTGCATATACCCTGTTTGCAAAAGTTCTCGCATTCCTGCATCAATAATTGGGTACCCTGTATTCCCGCTCTTCCAAGCATGAAAAAGTTCATCATCGGCAGACCTCCAAGGAAATCGATCAAATTTCTCTTGAAAATTTTTCCAAGGAAGTTCTCTAAAATGCGTCATGAGATAGCAAGAAAATTCTCTCCAGATCAATTCACTTAAAAAGTGCTCTACATCTTCTTGATATGCACCAAGATTTTTAAAACTATCCAACCGATAAGCACTGCTTACAGATTCCCAAACTTGATGGGGAGATATTTCTCCAAAATGAAGATTCACAGATAGTCTTGAGGTCTGATTTTTCCCTGGATAGTCTCTTCCCACTTTGTACCCAAACAAATGGTGCTGTAAAAAGGTATTCATTTTTTTTTGAGCAGCTTTTTCCCCAAACTCCCAATGTGCTGTTATTTTTTTTTCCCAAGATTGACTAGAAATAAGTTTAAAATCTTTCAATTCTGTAAAATTACTATAATCCTTTATTAATAAATTGCTCGTTAGAAAAGTAAGCGGTCTTCTTGGAAGGCAGGAATATACTTTTCTTTTATAGGCACCAAAGACTTTATAATATGATCCATCTTCTTTTTTAATTTCTTTAGGTTCCCACAAATATGATCCATTAAATGTAATACAATTAATCTTTAAATCCCTAAGCTTTTCTTCAATTATCTTATCTTCAATAATCCTCCATGGCTCATAACACCGATTCCAAAATACATTTTTAATATTATATTTTTGAACCAATTGGGTGATGATTTGTTTAGAATTCCCAATGTAAAGATTCAACTTTTCTTCTAAAGATTTATTAAGGCTTTGCAAAGAGTAATGCAGATAAATCTTACTAACACTTCCCATTTTAAATGGTTTAGGAGCCAAATCATCTAAAATATATATAGGCAATACCCCCCCTATTTTACAAGACTCTATAAGCCCAAGATTGTCCGAAAGTCTTAAATCTTGCCTAAACCAAAAAATTGACTTTAATTGATCCATATGTAATAGCCTTAAAAAACTAAAATATCGTGCATTTATCTTTATTTAAATAAAATTATTATTTTTTTAGTTGAAGTTTTTGTTATAGTTACATAAAATCTTTATAAGTCTACAGCAATGATATCATTAAAGCAATGTGCACATATATAAAATATACCTTAAATTAAAAGAACTTATTCTTAGATAAGACACCTCAAAACTGATACCATTTCCCGATACTAAATGGACAAATGCGAAGCGGTGCATATACTTTTCACAATTGTATTTTTTAACGCGCGCACAAACTCGCAAATCACCG
>NZ_ARPM03000069.1 GCF_000388175.3 Holospora undulata HU1
AGTTTTCCTAGTCTCTCTAACCATATATCAATACATCATTATAAAATTAAAACTTTATACTCATAATATCTATCTCAACCACTTTCAACACTTATGGGGGTAAGGGAGGAAAAGGAATAGCCACTGGAGCTGGAGCGTTGTTTCTTTTTATTCCGCTTTGGTTTGGAACATCCGTAACTATCGCTGGGATTGTTTGCTTTTCTCACAGAAAATTTTTTTTAGGTTTATTAAAGGCGTAGAAAATAAAATTGAAAAGAAGCATTAGATTTTACTGAGAGTTTTACAGAAAAAGAAATAAAATATGTTAACTGTCGTCTTTTAGTCTAAATTGTGTATTCAATTAAGTAAAAAGAAAAAGTACTATTGAAGCTAAGTGAATGGCGTCCAGAAAATTTACGGACGTTTTATCACAGCGTGTGGCAGTGGATTGTTTTCCTTCTTTTTTTTAGTGCCAGCGCTGTTATTGATAGGTGCGCACGATCGTTGCGCACTCATTTTCAGCATCACTGACTATTTTCAAAAAAGCTTTTCCACACGCCTTTTTAAGTCCAACTGGGGGGCGTCTTTGGAATCGCCCCTCCAACTGATCATCCCGCAATGTATAACGTCTTATTTAACATCCTTCTATTTTGAATTTTTATTAACCTAATTTCGGATGTTCCTTATAAAATCATCTCTAGCATCTAGGAGTAATTATACTCAATCATCTGATCGCCTTGTGCTTTAGTGACAAGAAAAAATTGATACAATTCATTAAGATCTTTTATTTGATCAGGTTTAAAATGCTTGATACTTCCAATAAATTCTTCAAAGTCTCTCATGAAGTCATTAACTCCGGCCAAAGCACTCATTTTGCCAACAATAGGTTTACCTATTCTATTAGCTAGTTTCTTAAAAATATTTAGTAGGAATCTGTGGTCGCCTAATTCTACCACCAGCATATCAGTTAAATCACGGCTTCTAAAAAAAGGCCTTAGGAGAAGTTCTGTAGCTGAAATAAATGCTGCGCACCCTTTTTGATCGTGTAAAATTTTTGTAATTTCGTTAAAATACGGCCACAATATCGAATTCTTGTATGTGTACGAATGCATGTTTTGTTTTGTTTTGAAAACTGTTTCAGTTATTGTTATAAATATGTTTCTCGATGAAGAAAAGCCATCCTCACAATCATAGTCCGAGAGCTTAGAGATATTAGATCTTACCATATCAGCCATCTGATTTATAAAAATATTTGACATTTCAATTGTTAATGACTGAAACTCTTTTTGTAAATCTCCGAACGCATTTTCAACAAAGATATCTAAGTCTCTTAATTGGTTTGCTATAGAATCAGCGTATAACGCAAAGTCAGAGATCTTCGAACCCGTATAACGCTCATACCTCTCGCGTTCTAAAATTGTTTTTACAAGCCTCCCATAACTTCCTGAAGAACCGATAACTTTATCTTTAGCCTCAATGATCTCCTTATCTCTTTCATTAATATAATTTCTCATTGAAAAAAATTTATTTTGAACTTTAGGAGCTTTTAATTTATTTACCAAATTTATAATATCGGTCCGAAAAGTCTGTTCTAATTTTTGTTGTTCTAATTTTTGTTGTTCTAATTTTTGTTGGTGTAATTTTCTTTCTTCTGATTCTTGTTGTTCTAATCTTTGTTGTTCTAATTTTCTTTGTTGTTCTAATTTTTGTTCTTCTAATCTTTGTTGTTCTAATTTTTTTTGTTCTGATTTTTGTTGTTCTAATTTTTGTTGTTCTAATTTTTGTTCTTCTAATTTTTGTTGTTCTAATCTTTGTTGTTCTCGCTTTAATTCTTTATTTCTTTTTCTAGTTATATAGGTTATGGGTAAATATGCGGGGGGCACTCCATCAAGCGTATCGAACATAAAGAAACTATCTGCAGCTGAGAGTGATTGTTTAATCACGTACTGCTCAACCTCATTCTCAAAGGAAGTATTCGCCTTAGTGTCATAATTCACCTGATAATTGTAAAGCTTCTCAAAAATTTTTTCTTTATCAATGGAATAATTATGATAAAATCTAATAGCATTTGATCTTCTTTTATAATCGACGAAAACTTTTTTTAGAAAATTATCAATGTGTAGTACAGCTCCTTCTCTATCTTTATAATAAGTCTCTTTAAAAAGTTTATTCAACGCATCTAAGAATTTTAAGTAAGTAGGTGCAATTTCATTACTCTCCAAATTTGTACTTCTCTCACTTAATAAATAGACCAGCCGATTTGCTAAGTTATCCGCAGAATGCAGATAATGTGAAGTATTAGCAGAAGTATTAGCAGAACTATTAAGCTGACTATCTGCAGAAGGCAGATAGTAGGGACCTTGGAAGGAGCTGTCAGTCGATGCAGTAGATTTTGTAGAGCTGTCAGTCGATGCAGTAGATTTTAATCCTTTTTGATTCACTTCAGTTTTTGTTGTTTTTGACGCCTCATCACTATTTGATGCGCTATTATTTTGTGTAGTATTATTTTGTGTAGTATTATTTTGTGTAGTATTATTTTGTGTAGTATTATTTTGTGTAGTATTATTTTGTGTAGTATTATTTTGTGTAGTATTATTTTGTGTAGTATTATTTTGTGCAGTATTATTTTGTGCAGTATTATTTTGTGCAGTATTATTTTGTGCGTTAGATTCAGATTGTCTGGCTCCGGTGGACACCCATTTCTGGTATTTTTGCTTTACTTCGTTTTCAAAATCTATTCCAAGATTTCTAATGAACCCTGTAGCGTCTACGAAGTCTCCTTGATTTTTATTCGTAGGTGCAAAACTAGAAAGATACCAATTATATTTTTCTCTTAATTGGTTTTTTAAAGAACTTAATTGCTGTTCGAAAACAAAATCAGATAATGGTTCATCACCCAAAATAATTTTACTGTCGAACAAAAGATTTAAGAGTCCATGCGTCAAATGTATAGGACAATCAGCGCCAAAAATAGGAAGACTGGCTGAGCTTTGTTTCTGATTTATTAATTTTACAAAGAAATTTTGAAAATAAACATGCTTTAAATTTTCTATTAATTCTATCTCTCGTGGATGATTGAGTGCAAACTTACCTATGAAATGTTGTATGCCTTTAATACGATCTTTAATTTTCTTTCCCCTCTCAATTAGTTTTTCTTGAGTATTTTGCTCTGGGTTGTTGAGAGCAGATATTAAGTCTTTTACGTCGCTATAAAGACTAGGAAGGTGAACACTGTTTAAGATTTTTCGATATATATCTATCATAAGCTGGGGACGCAGAAAAAGCCCATTCTCACTTTTGAGTTTTTTCTCTTCCGTAAAAAGTTCCTCTAATTTTGGAAGTCTTTCGCTTAGGGATAATCTTTCTATATTTTCGAGTATGGCATACTCCTTCTGATATTGCCTTTGCTGTTGCTCTGGCTGTTGAAGATTGTTTGCTTCTGGTTGTTGCTCTGGTTGTTGAAGATTGTTTGCTTCTGGTTGTTGAAGATTGTTTGCTTCTGGCTGTTGCTCTGGCTGTTGAAGATTGTTTGCTTCTGGCTGTTGAAGATTGTTTGCTTCTGGTTGTTGAAGATTGTTTGCTTCTGGCTGTTGAAGATTGTTTGCTTCTGGCTGTTGAAGATTGTTTGCTTCTGGCTGCGACTGATCAGAAGCTATTTGATTGACTAGTACCGCGTATTCTGTTTGCAGTTTTTCATAACTTTCTTTTTGTTGTTTAAATAATTCTTCTTTTTGATTTAAAATTTTTGTCAAATTATCAATTTCTTTACTTTTTTCTGAAACTATGTTGCCAGATTTAAAATTTGTTTCTTTAAGAATTATATTTAATTCTTCCAGTTGTTTTTTTAATTCTAATTCTCTATTTTGATGATGATTAGCCAAACTATTAATCGCAATATTCATTTTTTTCTGTTGCGCTTTAATTAGTGAATATAATGTATTACGTTCATTTTTATGACTTTGTTTGTATTTTATTTGCAATGTTTTAAGGTTATCTAATTCTTCTTGAGCTAAATTTTTTTCCATTATAGCATTTTTGATTTGCTCATCTAGTTTTTGCATTCGTTCCTTCCACACAGGATCGTGAATTTCAAGTTGAAGTTGCTCCATCTTATGATATCCCAACCTCTTTCTTTTTGTTTCTGTCTCTGTTTCTTTTTTTTCTAGAGTCTCTTTAATTTTTTGATTTTCATCTTTTAAAGATAATATTTCTTTTTCTTGTTGCTCTTTGATTTCTTGATTTATCTTTTTTAAAGATTGTATTTCGATTACCTTATCTTCTATGATTTTTTCTTGATTGCCTATTTTTGTTTTTTGATCATTTAGTTGTTGGGCTTGGGCTTGGTTTTCCGGTTTTAATGTCTCTATAGTAATCCTATTGTTCTCTATAGTACGGCCCAAATCTACTAATTTTTTTTCTAATTTAGAAATTTTTTGTTCCGATTCTTTATTTTTTGCTTCTTTTTCTTTAATTTTAGATTCCATTTCTAATTGCAATATATTTTTTTCTTCTTCTGATTTGTTTTTTTTATTTTTCAAGTCCCTAATCTCTTTTTCTAATTGTGTTTGCCCATCCACTGCTTGAGATAATTTTTCTTTTTCAGTCTTCAACTGGTTTGTGGTTTCTTCTAAACTTTTAGAAGTAGCTATAAGCTGCGCACTAATATTCGTGATAATGAGATCTTTGCTTACAATTTCTTCTATTAATTGTTGATTTTTTCTTTCTGAAGCAGTAAGTTGCGATTCAATAATCAGTTTTTGTTGCTCCATCAATAGCCTTAACGCATCAAATTCTTTTTGAGCTAATTTTTTTTCTTCTTGTAAAGCTTCAGTATCAGCATTTGATATTTGTATACTATCCCTTGCGTTTTTTAGTTCCAATTCTAAATTTTCATTTCTAGCAATTAAATTTTTCCAATTAAGTTTCATTTTATTGATTTCAATCATTATGAGTCTTAATTCTTCTTCTTTTTTTGTTTTAGTTTCTAATATTTTATCGTTTATTTCTTGATTGCTTTCTTTAAGTTTTTTTATTTCTTCTTTGTTTTGTGTCAATTCTTCATTTGCTTTTTCTAATCTCATGAATTTAACATTATCTTCAGAAACTAATTTGCTTAAGTCATTTTGTAGGGCTTGTAATTTTTGCGTCAAAAGTGATTTTTCATTTTCTATATTTTTGAGGTGTTCATTTTTTTGCGTTATCTCATTTTCTTGTTGTTTACTCTTTTCTTTATGTTCATTTTCCATAATTTGTATATTTTTCTTATTTTCTAATTCTAGATTAATTATCATTTTTTGATAATGTTGATCTTTTTTTTCTCTATCTAATTCTTTTAAGTTAAGTTGTTCGTTTAATTGAATAATCTGAGCATTTAAATTATTATTTTCTTTAGTTAAACCTTCTATTTTTACAGTATCTTGTGAATTACTTTGTTTTAATCTTTGTAACTCTTGATTAATTTTATTTCTCTGATCTTCTAGAGTTATTACCTCTGCCTTTCCTTGTAAAATTTTATTTTTTAGTGAGTCTATCTCTTTGTTTTGGTTTTGTAAGTCTTGTTCTTTTTGTTGTAAGTCTTTTTCTTTTTGTTGTAAGTCTTCTGTTTGTTTGTTTATAGTTTGTTCCTGTATGTTTATCTTTTGATCTTTTTCTTTAAGGGTGCCCGTCAATTCATTAATTTTTTCTTGACTTATTCTATTTGATTCAGCAACGTCTTTTGTTAACTTTTCTTTTTCTATTTCTAGATTTTTTTCTTTCTCCTTAAGCGTGTTCAATGTTAATTGCAAATTTTTTACTTCGTTTTCAAGATTTGTTTTTTCTTGTTGTAATTCTTGATTTAGATTGTCTTTATCAAGGACTAATATTTCAAGATCTTTTATTTTGTCCTTCTTTGTTTGCAAATCTTCTTGTATGCGTTGCACTTCATCAGATATCTTCTGCTCTAAATCAGAAAAACTGTCTACTGCTGCTTGAGCGAATGCTTCTGATATGTCTTTGGATGATCCCAAGCTTTTAAGCTTTTTTAAAAAAGTTTCTTTTATGCTGATTTCGTTTTTTCTAGAAGATTCCAATTTTTTTTTAAGATCATCAATATTTGTTTGATATTTCTCTAATTCTTTTTTTATTTTAAATACTATATCTTCATTGTTATCGTTTTGTTCACTAATTCTTTTTTCTAATTCCTTGTTTATTTTTTGTAAATCTTGTAACTGATTATTAAGCGAGAGAATATTTGTTTCGTAAACAGAAAGTGTATGATTTAAATTTTCTCGTTCTTGTATTAATGTTTCTAGCTTCTGAGTTTTGATTTGAATACCCGTCGATAACTCCTGAATCTGTTGACTATGTGTATTACGTAGATTTAAAAGATTCTCTTCATGCTCTGCTTTAAGTTTTTTTATTATTTCAGTTCTATTATTGGTCGTCTTATGTATTTTTTCATAAATTTGTCTGAATAGCTCAAGGGCTTGATTTTTTTCTTTAGAAAAATCATTTTTTCTAAAATCTTGAATACTCAATTGTAAATTATCTGCTTTTTCATTTAACTCTTGATAAAGCTCATCATAGTATTGGGATTTTTTTTCTAAACTTTGTTTTATATTTGAAAAATTAGTTCTCTCTTTTTGTATTGCTTCTTGTAATTGTTTTATTTCATTATTTTTAGTAGGAACTTCTTTTTTTAAATCCGAAAAATCTCTTTCTAGTATTAATTTTGATTGTTTCATATTTTGCGTTACTTCAAGAGAGAGTTGTTTTGGATCTGTACTTTTTTCAGGTAAAATACTAAGAACTTCAGTCTGTTGTATTTTCTGTAACGATTTGATCCCACCATTCTGATTTTTTTTCGTTTTAAAATCGATAATATCCTGTTTAATTTTTTCAACATGTTCAGTAAACAAAAACTTAGGATTTAATATATTGAAAATTTGTCTATATTTTTCTAAATTTTTTTTAATTGTATCTTTTTTAACTGTAACTTTAGTGGACATTGTTTTTAATATATTGCGCATAGTATTGGGAAAACTTTTAAAGAAGGTCTTTACGGTATCTATCGCGTGAGTCGCAGTCGTTTTATTTCCTTTTTTTATCTCCTCAAACAAACTATTTTTAAAACGTCTCACATTATTCATAGTACCGCTTAATGATTGGAAAGTAGAAAAAAAACTTTGATAACCTGATTGTTTAAGTTGACTCACACTTGAAGATAGGCGTATATAATATCTAGAACCTTTTTCTAAAGTTGTATTCCAGATATTGATCTTTTTACCTGTTTTTTTATTTTCTTCATAGAAATCCTTCAAAGTCTGGCTAATTTCATTAAAACATTTTTCAATTTTTTGCTGATCAGTAATAACTTTTTGAACTGGTTGATTTTGAGACGCAAAAGCTGCTGCTTCCATGTCTTCTCTATCCACATAGGAAAAACTCTCGTCAAATAGTCCATCAATAAAAAGATTTCCACTTGGGGCGATCAGTGTACTTAAATTATAATGAATCTGCTTTTCTTGTTCTTTGCTATTTTCATTTTGCTTGCTGTCATGCTGAATTAGTTTTAATACGTTAACGATTGAATTCTTTACTTCTGAAATTTTTTCTTGAAAGTTTTCCGGTAGACTTTCTGGTTTCTCTGTTGTCGTTTTTAGTATAGAACTTATTTTTTCGTGAAGTTTTGAATACTCTTCGTCTAAACCAAATTCGTACGAAAGACTTTCATTTGCAAAAGCGTTGAAGTCAGAGAAAATGCTGTTTTGAAGCGCACAATTTGCTTTTTCGTCTGCAAAAGATTTAGTGGCGTTTATTCTGCCCGCTGTCGTCGATAAATCGCTTTCAATTTTAGTCAGAATTCCTTCTTGACTATCGTTTTTTGGAATAACTACATCTTTAACTGCTTGTTTTAATTCTTCTAATTTGATAGCATTTAGATCACCACATGTGAATGAAGAATATCCTTGTTGAGAAGAAATTAAAGCAATCAAGAATAGCAACAAATTTTTATTAATTTTTTTAATCATTTTTATAATCTAAAATATATTATTACATAAAAAATTATAAAAAAAAAAAATTAAAAATACGAAAATTTAGTAATTAAATAAATATTTAATTCTTATACCATACATAATCTTAAACGTATCAGTTTAATAAAAAAAAATGATTTCTGATTATGCTTCCCCAACCACGTCTTCAGCCCACTGCTGTTCTTTATCCCAGGCTATCATAATTCTGGGATACTAAAGAATTTAACAATTTAACTTTTAATTTCATGGTAATGGCTAGAGTTTTTCTTTTATCTCTGTTTACTCTTAAACTATCTTTAAGCAGAGCATCTAAGATAACCTTTTCTTCTTCATTAATATTGATTATAGCGCGGAATATCACATCGTATTCAGATATAACTGAGGTCAACCTGAATTTTTTGTAACGTTCTTATTTTTATCTTTTTTTCAATTTTTAGGAGGAAAATTTGGGATCGCATTTATTTAAACGTCATTTGATTTATGATATTACATGCATTAATTTTATAGTAAAAAATGATTTCTGATTATGCTTCCCCAACCACGTCTTCAGCCCACTGCTGTTCTTTACATCCCAGGCTATCATAATCCTGGGATACTAAAGAATTTAACTTTTAATTTTCCTCACTACCAAAATATTTTTTAGATATGGTTTTAACTCTTTTAAGGAGATCTTCGTACATCTCTATAGTTTTTTCTATTTCATCAGCTTCGTTTGGATTTTTTGTTTCTATTGTTTTTTGTTGATATTTCAAATCTTGCACGGCATTTTCTATTTTTTCTATAGTTTCATTGATCTTTGAAGAGGATGCGTATTGCGGCCTTTCGTTTTCTATTTTTTGCAGACTCTTTTCAATTTCTTGTCGAGTTTTTCCTTTTATCCCTTTTACTCTTATAATATCTTTATTCAGTTCATCTACCATAGCATTTCCTCTATATTGATTTCTACCAATAGAGTAGTCTATTGCTTTGTCGTATTCTGATACGATGAGTTCTATGCAATCTGGGTTTTCTACAACTTTCTTGCTTTCATTCCATTTTGCGGTTTTAAGGGGGGAATCCGGGTCGCATTTACTTAATTTTTGATTCGCGTGCTCCTGAACAGGTGTCCTTAGAAATCTATTTTTCCTTTGAACAGAGGTTGTTAAAGGCGCGTACCCCTCAAAAGGTGTCATTAAAACTATCCAGGATAATAATAAAAAAGTTTTTTTAATTGTATTTATCATTTTTTCTTTATTGGTTATAGAGCTTATACAATAAATTTTATAAAAAAAAAGTTAAAAAATTACAAAAATTAAAAAAAACTTTTTACTATTTTTTAAGCTCTAGAAGCCGTGGGATTTCTTTCATTCATCGGATTTTTTACCGCAACACCATTATAAAAATTATCTGAGTGATCTTGAACAGAACGAATAGACTTTCCTTTTTGTGAACATGCAGACAAGCATTCTTCTCGCTCTAAAAAGTTAGTCGCGTTGCGCTCACAATTCGTACGGCAACTATCTGAAACTTTTTTTTCTCCATTTTCACCGGGCATACGACATGCTTGCATCATTAAAAAGCTTAAAATAACAAAAAAGCCATAACATTTTTTCATTTTTATATAATATTTCGAATTCCACAAACTATGATAAATCTGTTTTTATCAAAAAATCATCAAATTTATTTTTTTAACGCGTACAACTCAGAAAGCGCCACAGCGGCCGCTACAGAAACATTCAATGTCGGAAAATCAGGGCAAACACGAAGTTTCCATAAAATATCGCAATACTGCCGTGTAAGAAAACGAAGTCCTTTTCCTTCCTGCCCTACGATCAATGCCAAGCTTAAATCTTGAAATGCTGGTTTAGGATCTAAAATTTTTCCCGTTTCGCACAATCCAACACAAAAAAATCCCTTAGATTTAAGCGTTTCTAAAGCGCGTCCCAAATTTACAACTAAAACATAAGGAACTTTTTCCGTTGCTCCAGAAGCTGCCTTTGTAATTACCCCATCTAAATTTGAATTTTTTGATGACCCCTTTTCCGGATTTGCGCTTCTTTGCGTTAAAAATAATATAGCTTGCGCCTGAAAAGCTGCGGCACTTCTCCACAAAGCTCCAACATTATGGGGGTCTACTACTTGATCTAGAACCAAAACTGTTCCTTTTTTAGGGTCTAAATCTTCTAACGATAAAGAAGGAGAAGGGTCTGTCAATAAAGCAACTCCTTGATGGACCGCTCCTTTAGGAACAATTTGATCAATATCCCCCCCCTTGCATTGACGACCACCAAAACGACCAAACCGTTCTGATTTGGAAGAAATATATAAAAGCTCATAAACAGAACGCCCTGAGCATAACGCCGCTTCTACACTATGAATTCCCCAAATCCAAATTTTTTCTCGTTTTAATTTTTTTTCTTTTTCTACTTTCATGAAACCACCTTGCAAGGATTCCAAATGTGTTGAACATGAACCCATCCTTCGTACCGCTCTTTTAAAAGACGTACATAAAGCCACTTTCCTTCTTCTTTAAGACACAATCCCAAAACACCTTGCTGCAGATATGCTTTAATAGCTCCAGAAGACGAAGGTCTAGACCGCAAAGGCGTTTTTTGATATAAAACAAAGGCTACTCTTTGAAATGCCAATAAACTTCCATGAACCCACCCTATTGCACCTTTGATATCTTCTACTTGGCACCAATAACTCCAACGCTTACGAATGAACACAGGCCATCCAGGACAAGAGTAGCTCCACAAGACTGAGTGCTCTGAACCAGGACCCGCACGCCAGTACACACGTTTTGCTTTAAGATAAGCATGAAAGAGTTCTTTTTTTCTCGCGGGAGGATTCTTATCAGATGCCTGCACTTCCAAGCATCCAAAAATTCCAAAAATAATAACCAAAAATAAAGACCAGATAGAAGTGGATGCCCCCCCCTGAGAGGTTGGAGAAAAATTGTATGCTTTATAAAATTCAAGCTCTTCAGGGGCGGGAACAACAGTGATTGCGGTTTTACCCCCCCCCCAGAAAGGCACGTCTTTTATGATTTTTTTTAACTTTTCTAAACAAAAAATCTGCCATTCATGTCCTTTAAATAGTACAGGAACCTCATTTTTAAAATGCAAAATACTAATGGAATTTTGATTGGGAAAAGATGTCAAAAGTCCTTTTGCGCTTGTTTTATCTCCTATCCAAATCCCGGAAATCACAGGACCGCTCTGCCATGGCAACGATTTTTCCGACAACGGTTCCAAAAAAGATTTTGAAGAATTTTTCTTGGTTTTTAATGTTTTTCTGGCCAGCTCGTCTGCATCAATATTCCCTTGATGATTTGCATGCCCTTTAACCCAATTCCAGTGTATTTTTGAAAATCGTTGAGCCTGTTGCAAAAGGAGTTTCCACAAATCCTGATTTTCTACAGGTTTTTTTTGCGAATTAATCCAACCATTCCTTTGCCACTTACCGACCCATTCTTCCATTCCTTTCACAAGATAAGAACTATCGGAAACTACTGTTACAGGCTCTTGAGTGCTTAACGATGCCAATCCATACAGCGCAGCACTAAGCTCCATTCGATTGTTGGTTGTATTTTCCTCATACCCAGCTTCTTGAACTCGCTCTTTGTCGTCTTGACGAATCCACGCCCAGGCACCGGGCCCTGGATTTCCAGAGCATGCCCCATCTGTAAAAAGCCAAACCACGATTGTTTACCTTGTATTTTTTTAAAACTATCACTTTTACTTAAAATATTCAACTCAGATAAATAAAAAATTACTTCCAAAGTTTCTAACGCTAGGATTTCCCCTTTTCAAAACTGTGCCAAGCGTTAGAGCTAAACGGCAATGATGTAATTTCTCTTCTTCCCCAAAAAGCACTCATTAAAGTTGCTTGATCAAGCGATTCTAATTCCCCCCCCATGGGAAGTCCCCTTGCTAGACTGGAAACTTTGATATGGGGATAAAGCGGAAAAATTTCCTGAGTGAGATAATGCAAAGTGCTTTGCCCGTCTATAGTGCTGTCTAATGCAACAACAACCTCCAAAACCCCCTTAGATAAACGGGTTTTCAGTGTAGATATATTCAAATCTTCTGGATTTTTCCCATGAGTTAAAGAAATAAGCCCTCCTAAAAGGTGATAGTACCCTTTAAAAAAAGCCGCTCGCTCTAAAGCCCAGACATCTCCCATACAGGCGACAATACACAACATAGCAGAATCACGAGTTTTTGAACGACACAATCCACAGGGATCTTCTTCGTCTAAATAGTGACACACAGAACAATACCTATAGCGCAGATCTACTTCATCCAGGTACTCCATAAGAGGCTTTAAGACTTTTGCCCTGTGTGCTAACAAATACAATGCGATACGACGGGCAGACCTAGGTCCAAGCCCAGGAAACTTTGATAACAGCTGAATAAGCCCATAAAGTTTTTCACCTACCATGATGCACCTTAAAACATCCCCTCTAAACCCGGAGGAATCTTTAGCTCTTTCATGGAACCTTCTCGTTTTTCTTTTAGAATCTCCCACGCGTTGTGATAGGCAGCGATAATAGAATCCTCTACCATATCTGCGTCTTGCAGCATCTCGGGACTCAAAGAAAGCTGAAGTAATTTTCCTTCTCCGGAAATCACAACTTTTACTGCTCCCCCCGCGGATTGCCCTTCTAACTGCATAGATCGCAAATTCTCTTGAGTTTCCAGCATCTTTTTCTGCATATCTTGAATTTGTCGTGTAAACTTTGAAAACATAAACTCTCTTTATTCAAAATATATCTTCATTATACTCTTAATGGAAACTGAAAAACAGAGGGAAATAATTTTTTACGAATAATTTCTTTAAAATTTTGATAATAACAAACAAGTATTAATAAAAAGAAAAAAACAAACTAAGTACTGCTCCAACAATACGTTCCAGGAAAAAGTTTTAATATGTGCTTGCAATACGGAGAAATTGCACTGTCTTGGTGATGGGCAAGAAAGAAAGTTTTTCCGTTCTTTGATTGAACAAAAAGCTGTTCGATCAAAATATTTTGACTTGTTTCGTCCATACTGATAAAGGGTTCGTCCAACAAAAAAATATCAAGGTCCATAGCAAGAAGGCGCGCAAACAACATTCTTTGAAATTGCCCCCCAGATAATGTCCCAATATAACGAGAAGCCTCATTAGTCAACCCTAAACATGCCAATGCTCGATCGACAGCACATTTCTTTTTTTTGGCACCTACCCCCATGCCCACCACGTCTTGGACCTGAATGGAAAGATATCGATTAACTTCCGCATGCTGAGGAAGGTATCCAATTACTTCGTTTTTTCCACAAGAAAAATTCCAAGAAAACTTTCCACAAAAATGTTCATGAATACCCGCAAGAGTCTTAAGAAATGTACTTTTCCCACTTCCATTGTTTCCAACTATACTTACGATTCCCCCCGATTTTATAGAAAAAGAGAGATTTTGGATAACACCGCAACACCCATAATAAATGCTTAAATCTTTTACGACAAGTAAATCTGATTCTTCACACGAATTAAATTTCTGATTTTTGCACTGCCTAAACTCTTCAGCTGTTGCAATCCTCTTCTTCAAGCTAATTTTTGATTTTAAAATAGAAATACCCATTTTGGAACAATCAATTTTTGGTAACTGTAAAAGTACTTAGTCCTTTAAACCGGTTTTCAAACTCAACGCCTCTGCCTTTTGGAGCCATTCTGTGCGTTCCTGTCCATGCCGGGTGACAGGAGGGATCGATATCTAAAACTAATTCCGAACCAGGTTTTCCATAAGTGGACCCTACTTCAAAGGACTGCCCGTTTGTCATAATTACTTTTACTTTATGATAGTGGGGATGAATATTTTTTTTCATAAATCGATAGACTTCAAACTAACTTCTTTCTTTATTTTATACCTATTTTCTTTTTTAAACAACCCCAAGAGGTTTTATTTAATGAGTTTTCACAAGATAAAACTTAGAAAAAAATTTCTTTTATAGTCTAGATTGTGGAAAAAAAAAATAGTACAATGAGAAAAGTACGCGTCTTTAGCTCAGTGGATAGAGCGTCGGACTTCTAATCCGCAGGTCCCAGGTTCAAGTCCTGGAAGGCGCGCGTTTGTGTTTTTAAATCTAGAAAAAATATAGTTCGTCTTCAATTAAGCCAAACAAGCCTAACGATAAGTAAATCCAGGTGAATAGCGCCTAGAAAATTGGAAGACATTTTATCATAGCGCAGGAAAACGGCTCTGGTAATGCTTTCAGTTTAGCGAAGAAATTCTGGATCAAATGACGGGATTAAAAAAATATGTATCATAATTTGAAGCCGCCAAACGGTTTTTTTATGGGACATCACTGCCTTACACCTCTTTTCTTTGAGTTTTTGCCGCACTCTTTCATCAGCATCATACACTTTTTATCGGCAAGCACCGCATCAACCTTAACGAGGAGATTCGTCGACGCATATACTCATGCTGAATGAAATAGTTTAAAAGTTTAATTTATTGTGTTAATAATTTTTCTTATGCAAATATTTCTAACAAAAAAAGCTTGTGTTGCGTTAAGAACGCAGCATTGCAGCATTGGCAAGAAAAGAAACGACGCGTAGCAGATAGGATTACGGCAGTTTTGTTATCCGACAAAGGGTGGAGCTTGTCAAATTGCTAAGGCTCTTTTGATTGACGATCGTAGAGAAGTATAAGGAAGATCAAAAGTTAATGGTGTCAAGCAAGAGCTCTGTAAGCAAGCTGAATGTTTCACAAGCAGAAAAACTTATCGCACATTTGGAAAGCCACACCGTATATGAAAGTGATTGATATGTTCGCTTAGGCATTGCGTAGACGATTTAAGGCAAGACGTCGTGGCTGCACTCCCATAATTTTTCATTTAAAAAGCCAGAAGCACGGCCCGAAAAGGCAGCCAAGCAGGAGGCCTTTTTAACGGTGATGACAACATCGACGGAGGATGACCTCATCCTGTTTGGTGATGCCCCCCACCATGGCAACGAAAATCACCTGTCAGGCACCCTCATGACGGCCTACACGCATGAACCCGATGGGAGCCCTTGGATTTGACAGGTGGTATCCTTAAAAACCTTGAAGACGTTTTTTGATCAGCTGAAAGACGCTTATCCAAAGGCGCCTAACATTCACCTGATCTTGGATCAAGGCCCCTAAAAGCAGAAAAAGAAAGGGGGATTGAGGTGCATTGTTCTTCCCTACCCCCCAACCTAAACTCCATAGAAGAATGAACATGTGCGCAACAATCGATTTTTCGTCTCTGCCAAAAAGTTTTGCAAGAGTATGCTGCATTTTTTTGACCAAACCTGAGACAACATCGCCATAGATCTTGTCGAGCGCGTCAATGACTACTTTTAACGCATTAGTCCAACACTTTCAGTTTGATTTGGTAGTCCCCCTCCATATCATGGTCACGACTTTTTTCAATTGAAAAACGATGGGATTTCTGGTGAGATTTCCTTGGGCATCACAGATTGCGTGGATCTTAGAACCTGTCTTCACAATTTAAATAAAATCTGATACAAAGCTTAGTTAGAAGGTAAATGAAATGACATGCCCTATCCGAGAGATTTGAGTGACACACAACAGAGATTTAATAAATCTCATTTTGATACAGAAAATTGTGGTAAAAAACGTAAGAGAGCACTTACTAACAGGGTGTTTTATCCCCTAAAGACGGGCTATCAGTGACGCTTTTGCTGCAAGAATATTCTTCCATGGAAAAGTGTGTACAGGTTTTACATGCAAGCAATACAAAGCGGAATTTGGAAAAAAATGATAAGAGATCTTGTGGAAAAAAGCCGGATAAACAATGGACGAGACAATCCACCCTACAGTCTAATTAACTTACAAAGTGCAAAACAACGGACAAAGCTATAAATCAAGGGATTGTGTCACGGATACCCTAGTACATATTTTTCATGTGAAGGCTCACGCAGCAACTACACATGATACTGTTGCGAGATGCAAGGTTTTGACAAGGCGGGTGTAAAATATCTATCGATTAAAGGCGTATGCGCAGATACTGGTTTTTGTAAAACGTTTGAAGAGTTTGTTCAAAACATGTTGAAAAAGACCTTAGAAATTTCGGCACGTATTACGGCCAGATTGGGCAATTTTAGCGAAAGGGGGGGAAGAGAACATTTGATTGACTGGCTAAATCATTTTAGGTGATTAGCCAAGGAGTATGAAATAGACGTTCAATCGGAAAAACACGACGTTATGATC
>NZ_ARPM03000068.1 GCF_000388175.3 Holospora undulata HU1
TAACGGGCCTTACACAAGAAATTGCTTACAAAAAAACAGTCAGAGCGCCTTTCTATTCATCTTTGTATTCATACTTCACAAGGGGGCTCAGGTGGATCAAAGATAAACTCTTATTCTTTGATTTCAGCGATCTTTTAAACTACCTGAAAAAAAGTGTGGGGGAGTATGACTTAATTTGACACTTTATTTATTTGTGATAATATAAAGAATAAATTAATTATTTTGATCGTAATCGTGAGCCGTTCTTTACGTTATAAAGAAAAAAATTATTCTCAGTCCAAGCCAGTGCTCTGGAAACGGTATTTTTTACTGGTAGTATGTGGATTTATGGGGGGCGGATTGAGTGTATTAGGGTATTATTTTTTTTCAGTTTCGCAAAAAACGTCAGTTCCTGTCGTTCAAGGGTACGATTTTCCTGTTAGAACTTATGTTGCGCCTCAAGAGGAAAAAAATGTTCAAAAAATTTATGATTTAGATCAAGAGGAAGCACCAATAGTAGAAAAAATTTTACCTTATCAAGACTTTTCAAAAACTCCTGGTGAAAAAAAGTCAGATCCGGATTCTAATTCTCAAAACTTAAGTACAGAATCAAGCTCAAATTCTTATCCTAAAGACAAGAATTCACTTGAAGAGTCTTGTAAGAGAGATGAAAAAAAGAAAGCTTCTTCTGACGGTAGCGCTTTGGTCAAAGAAGTTTCTCCTAACGTATTGAATAAACAGCCACCTTCTAGCAGCCTTGAGAAAAAAGAAGCAGCACCTGTGCATCTAGAAGAGGCCAAAAAAGCAAGCCTTTCTTCTTGCGAACGCGCACAAATAGGTCCGGTATTTTCAGATTTAGCTCAGGCCAAGGAATTTTTAATAAAACTTAAAGCAAAAGCAGAAGGATATGATTTTGTTGTACAATGCAAGGCAGTAAAGGGAAAAAAGTTATATCGTGTGGTTACAAAAAAAGCATTAACGCCTCAAGAAATAAAAAAACTTTTAAAGCTTACGCCTTCTCTTTAGAATTTCAGTTTTATTCGTGTAAAACCAATGTATAAAATGCATGCATTAAAAAGATATACATGGGTATTCCGGTACATACAAACAAGGTCCTATTGCCCAAAATTCCAAAAAATAGTAGCTCTCTTTTATACCTATAAAGAATAAGTATTACTTAGCCTTTATTATAGAGGTTAGAATAAAATACGAAAAAATAAAAGATTATAAAGAAGGAGAGTTTCGAAGACTAATCGGCGTAAGTCACTCTACATTTAAAAAGATGATAGGAATACTATAGTAATTTAGGTTGAATTAGGTTTGATTTTTTGTTAAAATAAAAGGAAAATGACAAAGAGCTACAGCAACGATTTAAGACAAAGAATAATAGAATATTTAGATGAGGTGGGCGGGTATATTGAAGCATCGCAACCATTTAAAATAAGTGTATCAGCGGTAGTCATGTGGCATAGAAAATTGGAATAGAAAATACAGACAAGAAG
>NZ_ARPM03000067.1 GCF_000388175.3 Holospora undulata HU1
GCTGGCTTTTTAAATGAAAAATTATGGGCGCGCAACGTCTTGCCTTGAATCGCAGTCATAGGGTTCAAGAACATAAGCGCAGGTATCGCTTACTTTCATATACGTGGTGGCTTTCCAAATGCGCGATAAGTAAGTTCCGCTGTTTGTGAAATATTCAGCTTGCTTACAGAGCCCTTGCTTTACACCATTAACTTTTGATCTTCCTTATACTTCTCTACGATCGTCAATCAGAAGAGCCTCAGCAATTTGACGATAGCTTCCCTTTGTCGGATAAAAAAACTGCCTTAATCCTATCTTCTACGCGTCGGCTCTTAAGGCAACACGATCTTCTTTCAGAAAGTTTTTGCATAAGAAAAGTCACTAACACATAAAATTAAACTTTTCAACAATTTTATTCAGCATGAGTATATCATCAGCAAAAACACTTTCATAAACATAATCTATCTGCTTATCTTCCTTTTTCAATTCTTCAATTTTTTGGCAAAACCTAGACCTTTTCTCTGGATCGGATGATTGGGAGTTTTTTTTATATGTCTCTCCTAAACGTTGTTTTACATATCTTATACCAGAAGCGCTGCCTTCTAACCTCTTAGTCCTTTCATAGCTATAACTATCTGGAAATTCTTCTATATCTATTCTCAATTTCTCTTTGTCTGATTTTGTCCATGATTTATTCCTTTTATTGACTCCTTCAAAATTTTTACTTCATCTCACTATTGCTGATTTAGATATGCAAAATCTAGCGGCTACTTTTTCAAATGATAAACCGTGCTTTGTTTTTAATACTTTTTTTCGAAAATCTAATGAATACGTCATAAATTTAATTATATAATTATTACATAGTATATATAGTTATAAATTTATCCAGCTCCATCGTTATATTCTTTTTATCATGTTTTGGCTATAAATCATAGTTCGATTACGTCGTTGATAATTAAGACTTTTTCCAAAATGGTATATCGTTCAAAACAAATAATTTTTTCTTAATTTTTCTTTTTTCAACGCACGAGCAAATGCGTTAAAAGAAAATTTTTCATCAAGAATTGGGCTTTCTGTGGGAATCGGTGGCGCAAACCTTTCTATGCAATCTCAAGGAACAGAAACTCTTGCTTCATCCCAAATGAATGGGATTGGACCAACTCCAGTATTAGCAAATGTAGGAATACAAACAGACTCAGGGATAGATGTAGACGTGCAAACAGATCCAGAACCGGCACCTTCGCTTAAAAGGGCCTACCATATTCACTTTTATGGCAATGGAACTGGATTTGCCAAGACATTAGATAGTCGAGACGACAATCGGAACTATACTAGTATTGATTCGTTCAAATGTTCTTTCTTTAGAGTAATAACTTGTATTCATGATTTAGCTAACCTTCTTAATAGGATCATGGAATGGGCTATCATGATCATGTTTCCAGCAGTCGCTATGGCAATTTCATAATCTTTAGATACCCTTTGCAAATGATTTAGCCATGCATATGTTCTTTCGACAATCCAACACTTTGGAAGTATGGCCCATTCTTGAG
>NZ_ARPM03000066.1 GCF_000388175.3 Holospora undulata HU1
AGAGGTGGACAATATACTAAATTTTAATGCTCTATTCGACGCTATTTCGTGCTTCTTTAAAATATCTAATTCAACCTAAATTCTATATAGCTTTCCTCTTTTGATTGAAGCTTAAGTGCTTTTTTACGAAATTGAACAGAGTATTTCATGTTTTTATTTTTTTGATTCATACTCTAACTCAATTCTCAACTCATTTCCATGACTTTTTTATTCGATCTTAGCTATAACAAAAGTATTTCAAAAAATTATTATTTTTTCGTATTAATAAAAATTTATATTATTTTATTGTATTCTTATAATGAAAGATTTAACAAGTTAAAATTAATATGAAAATTTGTATCAAAAAAATGAATATAATTATATTTAGCATGCTAGTAATTTCTTTTAACTCTGCATGGCCAGCTCCTAAACATGCACAACAAAAAATAAAGACTGATCAAAAAAAAACTCTAGACCAAGCCCCAAACAACTCCCCCAACTCACCTCCTGCTCCGCGACAAAGAAGCCACTCCTTCAGTTTTAATAACTCTCCGGAAACAAAAAATAATTTTAATAACTCTCCGGAAACAAAAAATAATTTTTCAGATTTTGAAGAATTAATGAAAAGAGAAAAAATGGAGGAAGAGCCAGAAAACAAACCACCTAGACCAAATAGAAAAAGTCAACCCGTACAGCGTAGACAAGATGAAATGGAAGAAGAAAAGCGATCAAAAATGTCACAAGAAGATCAGTCAAAAGACTCAGGAGAATCGTCACGACAAAAAAAAGAACAAAAATCCCCAGAAAATTCAGAAGAATCAGAACACGATCAAGCCCCAAGAAACCCAGACCAGATGGAACTAGAATAAAAAACACCCTACTGAGGTTCACTTGACCCCGTAGGCTGCATACATCTCTCTTTAAAAAAGCCCTTCTTTTTTTAGAAGAGCTTGCTTATAAAAAAGGATGTTCTAAGTGTTACCCCCCTTTCCACTCTTTTTTCTTAATTTTTACACACATAGCTTCTGGAACCAAAGCGTAATGAGAAAATTCCATAGAGTACGTAGCACGCCCCTGACTCATAGAACGTAAAGTATTCACGTACCCAAAAAGCTCAGACAACGGAACTTGAGCGCTGATTGTTTTTGCGTTCCCCTGATCTTCCATACCTTGTACTTGCCCCCTGCGAGAATTTAAGTCTCCCATAACGTCTCCCATGTAGGTTTCTGGTGTAACGACATCCACTTTCATTACGGGCTCTAAAACTTTTGGTCCTGCTTTTGCTGCTGCCTCTCTAAAAGCAGCTCTTCCTGCGATTTCAAAAGTTAAGGTGTTTGAATCAACGTCGTGATAAGAACCGTCTATCAAAGTTGCTTTGAAATCCACTGTGGGAAAACCAAACGACACCCCTGTTTGGCGCGCGTTATTGATCCCCTTTTCTACCGAAGGGATGTACTCTTTTGGAATCGCTCCCCCGATAATTTTGTTCTCAAACACAAAGCCAGCACCAGGCTCTAGAGGCGAAAAAATAATTTTAACCCGAGCAAACTGTCCAGCACCTCCTGTTTGCTTTTTGTGTGTATAATCAATTTCGTAAGTTTTAGAGATAGTTTCTCTGTAAGCTACTTGCGGAGCTCCCACAGTGGCGTCTACCTTAAACTCTCGCTTCATACGGTCAACGATAATTTCTAAGTGGAGCTCTCCCATTCCCGCAATTAACGTCTGCCCCGTTTCTTGATCAGAAGAAAAACGTAAAGAAGGATCTTCAGAAGCCAACTTAGACAACGCTAATCCCATTTTTTCTTGATCGCTTTTGGTTTTTGGCTCTACCGCTACAGAAATAACCGAATCAGGAAACTCCATACGTTCCAAAATAATCGGATCATTAATAGCACACAACGTATCCCCCGTTGTGGTTTCTTTTAACCCTGCTAAAGCAACAATATCCCCCGCTCTAGCTTCCTTTATGTCTTCTCGAGAATTTGCATGCATCAAAAGCATACGACCGATGCGTTCTTTTTTACCTTTAATCGTGTTTAGCAACGTCATTCCTGTTTCTAGTTTTCCTGAATAAACACGAAAATACGTCAAAGACCCCACAAAAGGATCTGTTGCTATCTTAAACGCCAACCCGGAAAGAGGAGCACCAAAGTCCGGCTTTCTATATACAACAGTCTCGGTGTCTGGAATAACCCCCTCTACATCTGGAATATCAAGAGGAGATGGCAAATAATCAAGGATTGCATCTAATAACGTTTGAACACCCTTGTTTTTAAAAGCAGATCCACACAATACCGGAACAAACGAAAAAGCAAGACTCCCTTTTCTTAAGCAACGCTTGATGTCTTGTTCTGTCAAGGCTTTGCCTTCCAAAAATTTTTCCAGTATTCCATCATCTTGCTCTACAACGGCCTCTAACAAAGCCCCTCTGTACGTTTGAACAGAACGAATAAGCTCAAGCGTTAATGTATTCTTAATGTGGAGCCTCAAAGCATCGAAATTTCCACCATCTTTAACTATTTGATCTTGAATTTCTTTTAAAAATTCATCGGTACGCTCTAAAGCATCGCTAGAAAGCCAATGAGAAATATCGCAAATACTAAATGTTGCACCAAGACTTTCTATATGCCAGTAAATCGCTTTCAACGCCACCAGATCAATAATCCCCATAAACGCGCCTTCTTTTCCTATGGGCAATTGAACTACTATAGGCTTACTTCCTAGACGTTCTTGAATCATATGAACGCAACGAAAGAAATCTGCCCCTAAACGATCCATTTTATTTACAAAGCAGATTCTAGGAACTTTATACTTATTGGCCTGACGCCAAACTGTTTCTGATTGAGGCTCAATCCCTGCAACACTATCAAATACTGCAACTGCGCCGTCTAGAACCCGTAAAGAACGCTCTACTTCTATAGTAAAGTCTACGTGACCAGGGGTGTCGATAAGATTGATCCGATGCCCATTCCAAAAACACGTCGTCGCTGCAGAGGTGATTGTAATGCCTCGTTCTTGTTCTTGTTCCATCCAATCCATAGTGGCAAGTCCTTCGTGAACCTCACCAATTTTATGACTTCGGCCGGTATAATACAAAATACGCTCAGTAGTTGTGGTTTTTCCCGCATCAATGTGAGCGATAATTCCAATATTACGATACAGATTTAAAGGGTGAGTTTCAGACATAATGCGAAAAAATCTCCTAATAGATATTAATGCTTAGCTTTGTATTTTTATTTTACCTTGATTTCGTTGAAAAAAAAAGCACACAAAGGAAATTAATCGCTTATAAATTTTTTTTTCTAGATAAAAAATCAACTTAAGCAGTAAATTTTTTTTAATTTTTATTTTTTGTTTTTTTGTTACATTATAAAAAAGTACACTTGTTAAATAATGAAGTGCCTTGTCGTTGATGACGATCTTGGGTTATTAGGCGTAATGTATCACTACCTCAGTCAACACCTTCCTCTACATTGGACTATTTATACCGCACACAACGGGCTAAGCGCAAGAAAACTGCTACACCAGCACCACGGAGCACATATTTTAATCACAGACCGCCATATGCCAGGAGAAACCGGAATAAGCCTTTTACGATTTGTGGCAGAAATTTGGCCTAACACACGTTTTATTCTTATTTCCTCAGATCAAAAAGATTTACACATTGTTGAAGAAAACTTGTCTCATTTCTATTTTTCTCACCAACAAGGATTAGGAGCAAAGGGATTATTTCTGGTAAAACCTTTCTCCATGAGCACACTATTACAAGCAGTGTGTGAACTTATGGTAACATAAATCGTATTTTTTGATTTTTTCTAACTTCCCTCTTGCCAACTAATCATCCACAACTTTCCACAACCTCTTTACACCGCGTACACAAATGTCCCTCTTGAACATCTTTGTACTTTTTCCAACATCTTGGACATTTATGCCAACTCAAAACATCTATTTTTATCGCAGGACTATCTTGATCCCAAAAAATTTTAAGATCGGAAGTTAAGCACAATTCTAGTAAAATTTTTTCATAACACTCTTTATACTTTCCTGCAATTCCCTCATCTTTTTGTGTTAAGTAGATCTGAACACCTGCGTCAAGACTTCCCTTGATTTCTTTATTTTTCCGATAAGACTCCAGCGCCTCAGTCACTTGACCTCGAATGCTTAAAATATGCTCAACACAGCCTGCACCATCCCAATCTGCAAAACAAGCAGGAGGGGAAAATATATCTTGAAGATGAACTGACCAATATGCGCACTCTTGTAGTACCTCTTCTTCTTTAAGCCAATTCAACAAGGTTCCGGTATTAGACTGAAGATCCTTTTTCCACTCACGAGTAGAAATAAAAGATCCAAGTCCAAAAACCTCTTTTCCAAAAATAGTCCACGCTTCTTCTGTTGTAAAGGGAAGAATAGGTGCCAAATGCTTACACAAAAAGATAAAGCAATACAGTAAAGTTGTTCGCACTTGATTTCGAGAAAAACTATCAAGAGCATCACAATACAACACATCTTTCTTAACGTCCAGATAAAAAACTGAAAGATCGGTACAAACCTGCATAACACTTTTCAAAAAATACTGAATGTTTAAACATCTCCCTTGAAAATCTGCCTGAGCTACTTTTTCCAAAGATAACGTCTCTAAAAGCTCTTGATGCGCACGAAACAAAGTGTACAAAACCCTGCGACTAAGAAAATCAAGCTGATGTATTGGCAAAATGTTTTCCACACCAATTCCTTGAAGAACCCCCAACATAAACCTTAAAGTATTTCTGTATTTCTTATACATGTCCTTAACTCGTGCGAAAACTTCATCTCCCACACGAATATCTTTTTCATAATCTTCGTGAGCAACCCACAAACGTAATAAATCTGCCCCATGCTCTTTTACAAACTCAACAGGGTCGATACCGTTGCCCTTAGATTTGGATTGCTTTTCCCCTGAGCTGTCTAACAAAAACCCATGAGTCAAAACACTTCGAAACGGGGGGCGCCCTTCTAACGCAATACCTGTCAACAATGAAGACTGAAACCACCCTCGATGTTGATCAGATCCTTCAAAATATGCCCAAGCAGGCCATAACGGCTGAAGTTCTGTACTGCACTCTTTAAGGACGGCTCTATAAGTCAAGCCCGATTCTAGCCAAACATCCATGATATCTTCTACTTTTATCCAATCTTGAGCAGAAATATCAGGAAACATATGGAAAGGAGCGTCCGTAAACCAGAAATTTACCCCTTCTTTTAAAACCCTTTCATACAATTTTTTAAATACAAGGGGATCGTTTAAACATGCTCCAGTTTTCTTATTTACAAAGAACATTAAGGGAATCCCCCAAGCACGTTGTCTTGAAATACACCAATCAGGCCGATTACGCACCATATTTGCCAGACGATGGGCTGAAGACTTTGGATGCCAAGAAACTTGTCCTTCTTCGATAGAACGCAGAGCCTTATTTCGTAAAGACTCTTCATGCCCTTTCTTATCTAGACGAATAAACCATTGGGGAGTAGCCCTATAGCATAAAGGCGTCTTAGAACGCCAAGAATGAGGATAACTGTGTAGGTAAGGATGAGAAAAAGCCAGCGTACCTTCTTTTTCTAAAGCATCTTTAATAACTTCTTCTGACTTCCACATATTTATGCCGGCAAAGGCGGGAACACAGCAAGAAAATGTTCCATCGGGAAGAATAGTTTCAGGAACTTCTAACTGATACTTAAGCCCCACAGCAAAATCTTCCGGACCATGAGCAGGGGCGGTATGGACCAACCCAGTTCCAATATCACACGTAACATGAGATGCAGGTAATAAAGGAACATCAAACGTATAGCCTAACGCGCGCAAAGGATGAAAACACCGAATACGCCGAAGATTTTCTTCTGTTAATGCAAATACATTACTGTAATTTTTAATCCCTAAGGTCTTTTGTATAAAAGGAACACGATCTTGGGCTACAATAACCCATTCTCCTTTTTTCCACATTAAGGAATCTTCATCTTCTATCTGAAGCGCTACATAAGAAAGTTCTGGATGGTAACAAATTGCCCGATTTCCTGGCAAAGACCACGGTGTTGTTGTCCAAATCAAAACAGAAAAGCTAGAATTTTCTGCTGCAGAACACGAGTGCAAAAGCTCGCACCCCAGAGTGTTCTTTTGAATAGGAAACCTAACATACAGCGCAAGAGAGGTCACATCCTTGTACTCTACTTCTGCTTCCGCCAACGCAGTTTGTTCTGTACATGACCACAAAACAGGACGAGTTCCTTGATAAATAAACTCTTTTTGAAGAAGCTCAAAAAGCGCCTGAACAACGCAAGCTTCAAAATGCGCCTTCATGGTGTTATAGGGAGCGTCAAATTGTCCAATAACTCCAAGTCTTTGCATCGCTAGCGACTGCTCTTGTATCCACCGCTCAGCAAAAGCTTGGCAATCTGCTCGAAGCGTTTGCAAAGAAACTTCTCGCTTAGAAATTCCTTTTTTAAGATACTCTTTTTCCATTTGAGCTTCGATAGGAAGACCATGACAATCCCACCCTGGAACAAAGTCTATGTCAAATCCGTGCATAACATTTAACCGATTCACAGTGTCTTTTAGGATTTTATTTAGTGCATGCCCCAAATGAATAGGCCCATTAGCATAAGGAGGGCCGTCTGCAAGAACCTTCAAGGGACGCCCCTTTCTTAAATCTCGAATGCGCGCATAAAGACCTATGTTTTGCCACCATTCCAGAATAAAAGGCTCCCGCAATCCGAGATCTCCTTTCATGGGAAAATGAGTTTTAGGAAGTGAAACTGAATAAGAAGTACTCATCGTGATAAAAAACACCACAAAATTTCTTCATTGTATCCGGATTTTTACTAAAAAAACAATCCATACTAATCAAGATTCTGCTTGATTTTTCTCACTTTTTTTAAATCAATGAATATCAGACGAATAAAATTTTTCAATAATTTGTGTTTTTATTCAATACAATAAATATTGCAATTTTATTTGTAATTAAAAAAATGATTTTTTTGTTTTTAATATGTTATTAATTATTGTTTCTATCAGCAAGCTCCTTTGCAATCCATGCCCCATCCAGAACAAGAAGAACCCAGGCAAGCAAACAGACAAGAATAAATAGATTCGCAAAATCTTGAACTAATAGAACTAGAGACTCCAGATTTTGGGGGGAATAAGAGAATTAAAATTTAAAAAAAAGACAACTACAGAGAAACGAAAGCTTAGAAGACAAAAACTTTGAACAATTTTTAGAATACGATTTAAGAGAAATTTTAAAACCTTTATTCAAAAGCTATAATGTAAAGGTTATGAAACAAAAGTTTTTTAATTTATCAAAGGAAGATAGATAATTTGAAAAATTTTCTAAATTTTCTAAAAAAACAAAGAAAATTTCATCAAAACTCTAGAAGTATTAGGAAAAAGAAAAACTGACGATCCTTTATTTTTTGAAAAAATTAATTTAAGTCACAAAGAGTTTAATGAAATCACGCAAGCACTCCCCCCCTTCTCTTTTTCAACAATTAGCCTTGAAGTAACAGAAGAAATTCCTTCGCTTTGGAAAAATTTAAAAAATATTTTTTTGGAACTTTTATAGTAAAGAAAATATAAATGATTACAAATAGCATTCATTGATTTTTTCTTCGATAATCCCTTGTTTGAGCGCATTTATGTTTAATGGGAGTTAAGATCTGGAAAACAATATGGCGGTAAATAAAAAAGTTCGTGCCCAGCCTTTCCTAGATCTTCTTTCATCTTTTCCCCCTTATGAAAAGTCCCGTTATCCATAACGAGTACACTTCTAGGCAGTAGTTTTAGAAGAAGTCCTTGAATTACCCAAGCATCAAAAAAGCTGTGTTAAGAAAAGGTTGAAATAAACTCACAATAAGCCCCCTTTTTAGGAAATATCCATGAGTTCTTTGCTGAGCAAAGCTACTTTCATCGATAACAATGTCATAAAGAATCTGGAAAGCTCTTAACATCTAATATAAAAAGTTAATTTGTTATTTTCTTAGAAAACCAAAAAACTTATTGCCCGTTCCTTTTTTTTCTTTAATAATTTTTTTAATATATTCTTCTGCGTCTTCTATTGGGCGATATAGAGCTTGAGTAAAATCAAATAGGACTTTCATCCTGGGGATAGCTGCATCCTTCTCTTCTGTATACAGTCCAAGAAGATCGTTGCTTGTTTTTAAAAAAAATTCCTTTAGTGTTTTTTGGTATCCCTGAAGTTCTTGTGCACTATGAGGATAGTTCTTAATTTTATCTTTTTGTATTAAGAATTGCTTGTAGTAATCTTTTTGTCTAGCGTAGTCACTGGTGTTTGTACCAATTTTTTCTTCATCAGATTTATCGAAATCAAAGAAAAATAATAGACTTAGCGCCCGCCCTATGTTTTGAACGTAAAGAGATCTCACTATTTTAAAAAAACTCTCAGCGTAGAGTTCCCTAGTTTTTGTTTCATTTTTTTTCATTAATTCTTCACTAAAATTTTTAAAAACATCAATAAAAGGCGTTGCTAGATCAGAATATGCTCTTGATGGTTGGAAGGTATGGATTTCTTGGCCAGCATAGACTACTGTATTTGCACATAAGGCAATCATAAGTAATTTATTTAACATTTTTATTCACAAGTTAATTCTTTATTTTATCAAAAGCATGTAAAAAATTTAATAAAGACTAAAAGATTATGTAACAACAAATAAATACAAAAAAAAATGAAATATTTGATTAATAAATTTAGGCCTGTTTATTATCGAGATGTTTTTATCCATGCTTTTATAAAATTCCAAACTTTCTCAACTATTCCCTGTTCTTTTTGAGGAATTATTTTTTTGATTTCTTCTTCTTTTTTTTCTATTTTTATGTTTTCGATAAAATCAATTTCTTTTGTTAGCAAAGGTTCTTCGTGACTCTGAGCTTCATTTTTTAATAAAATTTCAAATAAATTAGCGTATTTAGATAAATTTTCTTTAACTTTTTTTAAAAAAAAATTTTTTCTTATTGAATTATTTTTAAGTAATGCTTTTTTTTCTATTTTTGATTTTTCATCTAAAAGTTTTAAAAACAACGGAAGTAATAAAAAATTCATAGACGGCAAAGCCACCGCCGCATGATCTTTATCTTTATCTTTATTTTTTTTTTCCTCATATTGCTTTGAAAATTTTTTTTCTTTTTGCAGAGAAAGAATAATTTTTTTTTCTAATTCTTCTATATGGTTTACATAGCTACGTCTCATATTTTCAAAAAAATCATCGGCGCAGTATTTCATTAACACTGTTATTTCTTCATCGGAAAAATTCAGCAGTCCTGATTCTTTTTTTATTTTTTTCAAAAAATTCCTGAAATCTAAAAAAGTTTTTTCAAAATAGTGCATTTTTTTTTTGTAATCAACGAAATTATTTTTTGTATCGTGTTTACCAGGGGAAATACTCATTATTTTTTCTAAATCTTTATCAAAAACAGCGTGAACTGGTATATTTGCACTTAATAAAAAAAAAATATAAAAACAAGAAATTTATTTAACATTTTTATATAAGAACTATAGCTTTACTTTATTTTTATATCAAAAATTTATAATTTTTTTGTAAAGATACACCAAAGCTGTGGTGAGATACAAATATTTCTGTACGGCAGTTATAGAAATTAAAACTAATACCAGATCCCATTACTAAATGGATAGGTATGTTGCTCATAAATTGACCGCACTATAGTAATTTAGGTTAAATTAGATATTTTAAAGAAGCACGAAATAGCGTCGAATAGAGCATTGAAATTTAGTATATTGCATTCAATCAACCTCTTCGAGCACTTTTTAGATACACCTTTTTACAGCAAGTCTTTTTCAAACGCTAGTGAATACTGCACTATTTAATGCTTGGGTAGAAAAAAACTTATACCTAAACTACTAAAAAATCGCAAGGTGTGAAAAATGTCTCCTTTCACAAAAGTACCTCATATGCAAAAGGCTTTAGAAAAAATTTAATATACCCTTTTGCATCTGTCTTTCTGTTCATCTGAATTCTATTGAGAAAAAATCTGCTCAGGTGAAGATGCGCTGAAAATTTCATTGTTCTGGCGCTCATGATTAGAGGAAAAGAGTAAAACCTCTGCTTAGATAATTCAAGATCTTCTTCCAACACCACAACTTAAAAAAAATAAATGTTATAGAAGCCTTTTTTCATGGTCATAATTACAACCATTTTGTGTTGTGTAAGCTATTATAGAAATTTTTTTTATTTACTCTAGAACTTTTCTAGTAAGACGGTATACACTTAGTTTCTGTTGGCGTAAAAAACACTAAAGGAGCGACTATGAACACAACCTTTTCTTTGATAAAACCAAGCGCGATGAATCATTGTGAAGAAATTTTAATGGCGATTAAAACGGGAGGATTCTCTATTTTAGCAATGAAAAGTCAGCATCTTACTTTGTCTCAAGTAAAAAAATTTTATAAAGAACATGCTGAGAGATCATTTTTTGAGCCCATGTGTGAGCGTCTTACTTTGGGTCCTGTTTTACTGATGGCGCTTTATGAGCATAATGGGACGGATACTCCACTAAGGTTCAGGGCGTTACTTGGAGCAACAAATCCAAAAGATGCGGCTCCTGGAACGCTTCGGCAGCTTTTTGGTGTAGATCTTGATTTTAATGCCATTCATGGATCTGATTCCGACATTAGCGCAATTAGAGAGCTTAGCTTTTTCTTCTCTGGAATAGAAACTGGGTTGCTTTTTAATGATTCTCGAGGATTGGAGTTGTGATATGATAGATATGTGTTTTAAAAAATTTTTGAAAAATTTTATAAAACATCGATGGTGCAGCTACGGTTCTATCTAAGAAGAAAAATTGACAACTACTTAGGAGATATTAGCATTAGCTTTGACGTAATTGCAGTGAATCTAACGAAAAAAAGTTAAGTACTAAAAAATTTAACTGCTCTTTTTTTAGTACTTTGTGCTAGGTTAAGATGGTATTCACAGGAAAAACGGTAGATTTCAAAGAAAACATCTACACCGTATAGGAAAGATTTTTGGAAAAAGTGATAGAACGCATGAAAAAAGTAACAGTTTCATAGCGTGGTGATAATATCTTCCAATGATCTTCCAATGCATTAGGTGCAAAGGGCGTAAATTAGAGAGCAGCCGTCTATCAAGGAAAGTAGGAGAAAATTAGGCTATAGCTAAATGCCACCCCCCATGAAAACGTAAGTAAAGATAAATAAATCGCACGCAAAGAACTAAAAGAAGATAATATCTCAAGAATTTTTGTATATAGGAGAAATGAAGGTAAGAACTGACTATTTGCAAAGATGGAGGAAGGGGAAAAAAGAGAGGAAGAATCATTTATAAAAAAAAAGTGGAAAATGTTACGAGCCAGCAAATATTGTAACTAGGGATATTAATCACAAATCAATAGAGTTGATGATTTTGAATGGTTTTTGTAACACAGAATTTTTTTAAAATGGGCGCAGAAATGTTTTAATTACAAGAAGTGCTCTTGGAAGCCTGCGGTTATGGATTGATTGTATTGAGGTTCATAAATCTTAGAATGTAAAATATAAAACAATTTGTTAGGTCTGCTGAGTTACAATTATGTTCACCAAACTTAAACTTCGTTGGGGCACTATGAATCAGTGGATTATGTTTCATATAGCTAAAGCTATAGTAACTTAGGTTGAATTAGGTATATTTTTTTGTTAAAATAAAAGAAAAATGACAAAGAGTCACAGCAACGATTTAAAACAAAGGGTAACAGAATATTTAGATGAGGGGGCGGGTATATTGAAGCATCGCACCTATTTAAAGAGGGAGATTGAATACAATATACTAAATTTTAACGCTATTTCTTGGTTCTTTAAAATATCTAATTCAAACCAAATTACTATATATGCCACTCCTAAACGCTGTTTTGCATATCTGATACCAGAAGCTCTGACTCCCTAACCTCTTAGCCCTTTCATAGCTATACCTATCTGGAAATTCTTCTATATAATTCTATATAATTTCTCTTTATCTAATTTTGTCCATCGTTTATTCCTTTTGTTAACCTTTTCAAGATTTTTACTCTATCTCTCTACTGCTGATTTAGATATGCAAAATCTAGCGGCTACTTTTTCAAATGATAAACCGCACTTTGTTTTTAATACTTTTTTAGAAAATCATAACCTTAATTAATATAATTTATTACATAATTATAACTCTATCCAGCCTCATTGTCATATTATTTTTATGATGTTTTAGATATATATAGACGTATTTTGTAACCCGAATTGCCACAAAAAGATACCCCTTCCCCTCTGGGCACCTGCGTATCGATATGCACAAAACTAATATGGATAGTCCTTAAAATGGTCCTTTTCTTGAGGGGGGCTTTCCCCCCTCATCTTTTGGAAGAACATTGAGACCATTTCGTTTAAGGCAGAAATAAAATTGGAACGTTTCAGTTCGGGGAGGTGTCTTTTAGAGCAATATAAACCTCATCAAGCGATAATTTAGAAATACGTCTAGATTTGGAAAGCACATGGTGCTGCGTTAAGGATAAGACGCGCTTTGGCTGTGTCGGGCCCGAGCGCTTATACCTCAACGCT
>NZ_ARPM03000065.1 GCF_000388175.3 Holospora undulata HU1
GGGGGGGGGCTGCTTTGGCTGGCACTGCAGCTGGTTTCTTGTAAGAAAAATGGTGGTTGTGTAGCCAGCATGTCATGCCTGCAACTGTGTATGCACCCTTATATAGCCTCCACATAACTCACAGATGGCTGCAACCATAGGATAGGTCTGCAAGGTTAAATATTGCTTCAATTTCTCATCTTGCTCAGCGGTAAGCTTGGCCACCATATCCACCCGCCGCTAGTGGGCGTTACCTTCTGCTTTTCCTTGTATTCCGTTATTTGACGACTGATAGTTTTCTGGTCTAAAAGTAACACATGCGCTATCTCTCGGTAAGACTTACCTTCATCTGCGCATAATACCGCCTTAATTCGATCGGCAGTCTTCCTATCCTGCGCTCTCCTGTGCAGAATCACCAACTCACCGCGCTCTTTATTTGTTAAAAACTTAGCCATAAATAGCTCCATCAGTCCCAATTCCCCTTTCTATCAAAAAACGCCCCTATGTCAAATACTTTATTTCATGAAGAGTAGATAGAAAGTATCCTCCCCCTAAATTAACTGAATTTTTATTTTTTGGCGTGAAGATGTTCTTACTATTAGTGGCAAAAAATCAACAATTAATTTCTCCGTTTGGCTTAGAGCATCTTAACTACTTTTTTATATTCCCCATGCTTTAATTACGCCGTTGATGTTTTGCATTTTTTTCAATGATGTTTTCTTTAAAACAAAAATTTTTTTTATTAACTTTTTTTCTTGCAGCTTCAAGCCTCAGTGCAAAAAAAGATAAATTTTTATCCGGAATAGGGATTTTTATGGGAATCGGCGGAACAAACATGTCCACAACTCCTGACGGATCAGGTTCCACAAGTTGGCCACTTCAAGTAGGAGTTACAGGAGAAGGAGGAAAAGTTACTTCAAATTTTGAAATCAAGAATACAAGCTCTAACACTAATCTTACTTTTGCTAACAATACTAATAGTCTGACTGTATTAGATGCAACTACCGTTACTCCCGCGGGTGCCACCCCCAATCAGCCAACTCTTACTGTAGAAAATGGCGCGCCTGTCATCGATCAAACTCTTACTATAATTTCAGCTAGAAAGGATACCGCCGACACCAAAATATTCAAGATTAATGGAACAATTGACAAGACTGTTGATATGGCCACAGCAGAAATAGATGGAGAAGAATACAAAGATTGGATAGATTTTGGACAAAAAGGATCGGTAAAAAACAGTTCTGGATTTTCCTGGAATTTAGGGGTGCTGATGCAAAAAACACTTGATTCCTATACAATGGGATTTCGGTGTGTACTTGGAACTAGAGGCGATTCTTCTCAGTTAAAGTACAAAACCGGACCGGTTTCACTTTTTGTTGAAGAAGGTGACGGAGAAGATTTCGATTTTTCTGGTATAGTTGGAATAGCAGATGAAACAAAGACAACTTTTCGTCTGAAAAATAAGTGGTATGCTGAATTCATCTTTGAATTTGGATATGTGGTTGCACAACGATTACAACTTTTTGTAGGTCCTGGCCTTATAGTACAAAATCAGAGACTTTCCTATATTGGTGAATCCGGACGACCTTCCAGTAGTTTGTCTAAAACTGCTACAGGATCTGTGATAGCATGTGGCGCTAGGTACGCTTTAAATCATCACGCTGCGTTGGGGTTGGAATATCAACGTCAGTGGTTGGGCAAAAAAAGCTGGGAGAATGTTGCTTCTATCGTTCCCAAAGATATATATTGTTGCGGTATTCCGATGTCAAAGACCACTGCTAACCTGTTTTTGGTGACATTAACCTATGTATTTTGTGGAAAATAACATTGCACACTTAATATAGACCTCTTGTATTGCTAAAAAAACTTTAATATTGACACATATTAATTGGCATAATTTAGACGTTAAGTGGTTTTGGCTCTAAATTTTGCCATCGTGCTTTTTTTAACATCGTTTAGCTGTTTTTTAACGTTCAACTTCAAGAAATTTCTTTGGTCTTACAGAAAAATTTTTGCTCTTAATGTGTACAAGCCGAATGGTTTAGATTTTCATTTGTGTTACACAGAAAAATCTTTATTACCTTTTCATAAAAGCTTTACCTGTTACATTATTTTATTTGTCTTGTTTTTTATCTTATTCTATTGTAATATGGTAACAAAAAACTTAATGCTTTCGATTTATCATAAAGGTGCCTAAGATAAATTCTGTCACCAATTATCTTATGAACTTTTAGTATTCAAAAATTTCACTATTGCTTAAAATTAAACTCTGTAGTAAAATAAATGGGAAGTGCGGATATGGTTCAATGGTAGAATGAAAGCTTCCCAAGCTTTAGATGAGGGTTCGATTCTCTTTATCCGCTCTGATTTTTTAGGAAATTAATTTTTAGTGATTTATGGTTTTACTAGCTAAGATTGTTGGACCAAAAGGGGTGCGGGGAAATATCAAGATTGATGTTTTCACCGAAGATCCTTTGTTTTTGGTGCGTTGTCCGTTGGTTTATAACGAAAAAAAAGAAAAGCTTCAGTTTGATTTTGTCGGATGGGTAAGCCGCCCTTCTAAGATAGAAGCTAGATGTCACGGAATATCTTCAAGAGAACAAGCCCAGGCTTTAAAAGGCATAAAGCTGTACACCTCTATAGAGCATCTTAAAGCTTTGCCTGATGATCACTACTATTGGAAAGAATTAGAAGGCTACAAAGTGCAGTTTCAAGAAAATCTTTTGGGAACGGTTGTAAGAATGAATAATTTTGGAGCAACAGATTTATTGGAAATTTCTCTTTCGAAAAACGCATCGTCGGTTTATCTTCCATTTCACAAAAATTTTATTACAAATGTATGTAAAGCTCAGCATATTATTTTTTGCACTAATGAAGCAGAAGAATGGATTCAAAACACAAACTAATCATACGCCCAAATATTTTTCAGACATATCATAAAAATAGAACAGTTTCAGAATAATAAAATAGAAGTTTTTAACTAAAGATATTTTTTTTAGAATTGGCAAAGGAAGTCTTTTAAAAGTCTCTAAAAATTATTGTATGTAAAATTTTGTGAATGTTCGGAGTGCTTTAAAAGTGGTTTTATTCCAGGAGTTCAGCTGTACAAAAGTAAAAAATATGAAAAAAATTTTACGCAACCCCGCCTCAAAGTGTGCCCAAAAAAGACAAGCTCAAAGCCCTCGTTTTGTACGCAAGCGGCCATTCAATGAACCGAATTGCCCAGCTTTTTGGTGTCAGCGCCACCGCTGTTTTGAAGTTGGCGGGCACATTGGCGGGCTATGCGCCAAAATTGATCCATTCCCAGAAGACAAAGTTATCGTCATGGAAGTAGATAAATTTTTGCATTATTTAAAAAAAGAAGCAAAAAATTTGGATTTTTAAAGCTTGAATTTCTAAATCCTGTGATCGTTCTGGAAAACGACTCATCGATTGGGAATTTGGTGATCACTCTAGTCAAACATTCAAACGACTTTTGGAATGATTAAAAAATGGAAAATTTTATTTTATTGCGGAAATCATTGGGAAGGTTTTAATAAAATTATTCCAAGCAATCGCCTCTTTCAGGGAAAAGATAAAACGTTTTCCATTGAACAAAATAACGGTCAACACCGCCATTGGTTTGAGAGATTTCGCCCCCCCCTTGCAAACACGCGATCACTTGAAATGCTAGAGGTAACACTGCGTATTTTTGCGGCACCTAACGTTAATAAAACCTCGAAAATTAATCATGCTATCTTTGGTTAAAAGTCTAAAAAATTAACAGGTCTGTTTTTAAATAAAAGAAATTAGACATTGAAACGAAACAACATAACGTCCCCGTCTTGTACGACGTACTCTTTTCCTTGTGTGGCAATTTTTCCTGCATTTTTTGCCCCCGCCTCACCTTTATAGTCTATGTAATCTTTCCACGAAATTACTTCTGCTCGAATAAATCCTTTCTCAAAATCACTGTGAATACACCCTGCCGCTTCAGGAGCCTTTGCATCCTTCTTAACAGTCCATGCCCGCGCTTCCTTAGGACCTATGGTAAAAAAAGAAATCAATCCCATGGCGCTGTACACTTCTTGAATAACATTTTCAAGCCCACTACATTTTATATTCAAATCTTTCAAAAATACAAAACGATCTTCTTGAGAAAGCTGAGCAATTTCAAACTCTACCTGGCTGCTCATCCATACCACAGGTTTTCCGCTGGCACGCTTTAAAATAGAATCTTTGTAAGGAAAATTTCCATTTATTAGATCTCGCTCAGAAATATTTATAAGATAAATCATAGGTTTTGCCGTCAAAAACCCCAATCTTGAAAGGTTAGACCGCTCTTGCAGAGTCCATGAACCATTTTGAAGCATTACTCCACTTTGAAGATAAGACAAAGCACATTCCAAAAGTTCTTTAACATCTTCCTTTTTATCAACAGTTTTTTGCTTTTTTGACAACTGACGCTCTGCGCTTTGAAGGTCCGCCAACAAAAGCTCCATTTCAATAACATCTATATCGAAAAAGGGATCAACTTTTCCATGAACATGCGTTACATTTTCTGAAGAAAAAGCTCGAACAACTTGAACAACAACATCTACTTGTCGAATATGCGCCAAGAACTGGTTTCCTAGCCCGTCTCCTTTGCTTGCCCCTTTAACAAGACCTGCAATATCCACAAACTGAATTTGAGACGGAAGAGTACGTTTAGACTGAGCAATACTGGCTAACAAACCCAAACGCCAATCAGGAACGCTTACAGACGCAACGTTAGGCTCTATCGTACAAAATGGATAATTCTCAGCCTGAGCCAAAGCACTTTCTGTCAACGCATTAAATAAAGTAGACTTCCCAACATTAGGAAGTCCAACAAGACCACACTGCATCATGTCTTTACCTATTATTGTTTAGGCAACGCTTACCCAAATGTTTTTTTATTTTTTCGATGAATCAGTACCAGTATTCGGTCTGCGCCGCTCTTTAATTCTTGAAGATTTTCCACTCAATCCTTCCAAATAGTACAACTTAGCACGACGAACAACTCCTCTGCGCAATACTTGAATACTTTCTATAACAGGACTGTACAAAGGAAACCTTCTCTTAATACTAACGTTCCCCACTACACGGCGTACAACAAAAGAAGAATGAAGCCCTCGATTTCTTCTGGCAATACACACTCCTTCGAAACGCTGTACACGAACGCGCCCCCCCTCGCTTAAAATAACATGCACACTTAGGGTGTCTCCTGGAGAAAATTCTGGAATTGGTTGCTTTCCTTCCATAAGCTCTGCAACTTTTTTTTGATTAAATTGTTCTAAAAGATTCATTGAAACCAAAGACGGAACCACTATTGCAAGTAGTCTATCATAAAAAATTTCACGATGCCAGAGGTAAAAATAATTCGGAAAATTACGGTATCTGTAAATAGTTATTTCATCCAAAAAATTGGAAATTAAATAAAAATAATATATAGCTAAAACATCATAAAAAAAACATGATAATGGAGCTGGATAGAATTATAATTACGTAATAATATGTAATTAAAGTTATGACATATTCATTAGATTTTCTAAAAAAATTATTAAAAACAAAGCACGGGGTATCATTTGAAAAAGTAGCCGCTAGATTTTGCATATCTAAATCAGCAGTAGTGAGATAGAGTAAAACTCTTGAAGGAGTCAACAAAAGGAATAAACCATGGACAAAATTAGACAAAAAGAAATTGAGATAGATATAGAAGAATTTCCAAATAGTTATAGCTATGGAAGGGCTAAGAGGTTATACTCATGCTGAATGAAATTGTTTACAAGTTTAATAATTTTTCTTATGCAAAGATTTCTGAAAGAAGAAGATCGTGTTGCGTTAAGAACGCAGCATCGGCAAGAAAAGAACCGACGCGTAGCAGATAGGATTACGGCAGTTTTGTTATCCGACAAAGGGTGGAGCTCGTCTAATTGCTAAGGCTCTTCTGATTGACGATCGTAGAGGAGTACAAGGAAGATCAAAAGTTAATGGTGTCAAGCGGGGGCTCTGTAAGCAAGCTGAATATTTCACAAGCAGAAAAACTTATCGCACATTTGGAAAGCCACCACGTATATAAAAGTGAGTGATATGTTCGCTTAGGCATTGCGTAGACGATTTAAGGCAAGACGTCGTGGCTGCACTCCCATAATTTTTCATTTAAAAATCCAGAAATATGGCACGCAAAGGCAGATCCAGACAAGCAGGAAGCCTTTATTCAACGGTGATGACAACAACCGCCGAAAGATGAATCCATCCTGTTTGGTGATGGCGTGCACCCCACCATGGAAACGAAAATCATCTATCACACAGACACCCTCATGACGGCCTACACGCATGAACCTGATGGGAGCCCTTGGATTTGACAGGTGGTGTCCTTAAAAACCTTAAAGACGTTTTTTGATCAGCTGAAAGACGCTTATCCAAAGGCACTTAACATTCACTTGATCTTGAATCAAGAACCCTACAAGCAAAGACACCCAAAAAGTAGCAAAAAAAGGGGGATTGGGGTGCACTATTTCCCCCCTAACTCCAACCAGAACCACATCAAAGAATGAACATGTGCGCAATAATCGATTTTTCGTCTCTGCCAAAGAATTTCGCTAGAGTATTCTGCATTTTTTCGACCAAACCTGAGACACCATCGCCATGGATCTTGTCGACCGCGTCACTGACAACTTTCAACGCATTAGTCCAACATTTTCAGTTTGATTTGGTATATGCAACCTTGTATCTTTTCATTTTTTCTTAGCTATTCTTTATTCAAGAACTTACATTAAAAACATTATCTTTTTTTATTATTCTGGGCTTGTCCGCTATTATTTAGTATGAAATTTTTTTTATTTCTTAATTTAACTTTCTATTCTCCATTCCCCAAATTCATCCTTACAAGCACGACCGTAAGCTTCTTCTTTTTTTCCGTCAATCATTACTATGGTCTTGTATTCTCGGCATCCTTTTGAGTCTATTGCAGCTGGACGCACCATGCATTTTGCATTTTTCTTGGAACTTTTCCAGGTTTGAGTTTCTCCTGATTCCAAGGCATGAACAGTAGAGTCTTTCACTTCTTGTTGTTCCTTAGGGTCTAATTGAGATCCAATAAAGCTTCCTAAAGCTCCTCCCAGTACTGCACCGACTGCAGTGGCTAGTACGCGCCCTCTGCCCTTGCCAATCGTAGATCCTATAAATCCTCCAGTGGCCCCTCCTAGAACAAGACCTCCCATTTGTCCTAATTTTGGAGAATTTTGCGGAGAACACCCAGATAAAATTATTAATATTAATGTGGAAAAAACTGTTTTTCTTATTAGCATATCTTGTCTAACCGTAATAAATTAAATAAAAGCACTTTTAAGGATAAATCATATGTGTTCGATTGGCAAGTTTCTTAAGTTTTTGATCTTAATGATAAAAATAAAAAAACAGAGAGATATTAATCTTTAATATAATTAAAATAAATTAAAAAATCATAATATAATTAATTTATAATAAAAATTATTTATTATAGCTAAAACATCATAAAAAGAACATGACAATGGGGCTGGATAGAGTTACAATTATGTAATAAATTATATAATTAAAGTTATTAAATATTCATTAGATTTTCTAAAAAAAGTATTAAAAATAAAAACAAAGCACAGTTTATCATTTGAAAAAGTAGCCACTAAATTTTGCATATCTAAATCAGCAGTAGCAAGATAGAGCAAAACTCTTGAAGGAGTCAGCAAAAGGAATAAACCATGGACAAAATTAGACAAAGAGAACGTGAGGATAGATATAGAAGAATTTCCAGACAGGTGCTATAAAAAGGCTAAGAGGGTAGAAGTCAGCGCTTCTGGTATCAGATAGGTTAAGTGATGAAAGTGGTTTTGCTCATGATATGCCAAGAACGCAAGGACACTCTGAAAAGGCAAGTGGTGTTATGGCTCTCATAACCGGGGGAGACAAATCCCATAGGCGTTTTAATTGGCAAAGCTATAATTGTAATTGGGTTGATATCTAGCTTACAAAGGGGGGTACATCTTTGGTGCAGCAGATTTTATCACCAAACCTTCCAAAAGAAATAGGTAGTGTTATGGATAATGCAACTTTCCATAAAGGGAAAGCTACGCAAAAGATGCTAGAAGATGCCGTAGTTTACTTTATTTACCTTCATATTTCCCTGATTTCAATCCTATTGAGAAAAAATGGGCCCAAGCCAAACATATAAGAAGAACAGTACCTTGCTCAATTGATCGCTTATTTCAATTCCATTTTTCGTAATCTTTTTATACTGATTTAGCTATAGCTCATTAGGTTGTTTTTTCGCCAAGCAATTTTATTAGAGAGGTTTACAAAATATTAAAAAAATGGACGCATTAATATTCGCTGACTGCTTTATCTAAAATCGAGGTAAAATAAAAAATAAATTTTGTAATTTATTTTTAGTAAAATTATTAAGTCTAAAAACTTTAAAAACCTTAATAAAAATACATTTTTTATATTATTTTTATATAATAAAAACATAAATACAAAATAGAGTAAAAATGCTAAACAATATATTTATTATACTATTCGCTTTAGGCGTAAATATTGCTGCCAACGCTAATGGTGGAGATTCTAAACAAAAAGATAGTCCCCCCCCCCCTTCTCAAAGCACGCCTTCCTCTTCTGATCAATTGTTTAAAAATACTAGAACAAGCGATCAAGAACAAACCACAAAATCAAAAGAAAATCTTAACGGCCCCCAAAAATTATATCAAAAGTTTTATGTACGGCAATATCCCTTAGAAAAATCAAAAGAAAATCTTCCTGATCCAAAAGTATTATATCAAAAGTTTCTTGATAGAACTGAAGATATTAATAAAGATCCCAAGGCAGCACTAAATCACAAAGATCTTTTTTTCTTAAAAAATCGCGAAAAATCTACTAATGCCCTTAAAAATCAACTAGAACAAATAAAAAATAGAAAGAACGTTTTTGATAAAAAAATAAAATAATTCATAATTTCCTAAATAAAAAGGGAGCATAAGCTCCCCCCCCTAAAAAAACATTTTTAATATTTTATAAAATCTTTTTCTACAATTCTTCTGCTATTTTACAAGTCCCCAAATCGAGTACCTCTAAATTGTAATGAAGCGCTTGTCCACTAATTTCTAAAGAAGAAAAAACACTTCCTGTTAATAATCCTACGTAACATCTCTCTTTTCCAGGAAGCCCCCCCTGTGTAACTGACTCTTGAAAAAATCTTTCTAATACGGAATAAGGATGATGTACGAGAAGATCATTCTTGTACTCTTCACCTTCCTCGTAATTCTTGATATACTCTTCAGAAGATTTTCTTAAATTTTTTAAAAAGGTGTTATACCCCCTTGCAGTTTCGAAATACCCTGTGCATGGTAAATTTTGATTATTTAGAGCTCTTAAACAAAAATTTGTAAATCCTTCTAAAAGTTGTTGTCTTATTTCCATTGAATTCTTATGATACCTGCTTATAAAACCACTCATACTTCCTTCAAGAAAAGAAAATGGAACCTCCCCAAAATATTTAAGTTCTTTTATTTCTTTAAAGAAATTAGAATTTTTAGAGAGAGTAGCGTCTTTCATATAAATGTAGTGTGTTAAAAAACTTGTAATATCATTAACGATAAACTCTTCTTTTTTTCGTTGGATTAAAATTTTCTCAACTTTTTTCGTTCTAGCGGCATAATTAAATTTTCTCAATAAAATTTTATACACATTCAAATTTCTTAGATCCGCTATATCCTTAAGATCCATTAAATTTTGAGGAATAAGTAAGTTTTCTATAACCTCAGGATCTTCAACCTCTAACATTTCTGCCGGGCTTTGTGAACCTTCTATCCCCAGTTGATTACCTCCCAGTTGATTGCCTTCTATAGCAGAATCTTCTGAAGTTAGAAGACTTTCTTCAATCATTGAATTTTCTATCGCCGGCGGATTTTCTGAGTTTTGGAGATGCGCCACGGCTGGCTGGTGTTCTTCCCCTTGAAGATTATCCATATCCAATAAAATTTCTGAACTTTGTGCGGCGTTTGTAATTAATCGACTTTCCTCCATATCAAAGAAGATTTCTGAGCTTTGTACAACGTTTACAATTAATGGACTTTCCATATCCAAGAAGCTTTCTGAGCTTTGCAGGTCACTTATCACTATCCGACTTACTGATCTTTGCACATCACTTGCAACCTGACCACTTAAACTTTGTGAAACGTCTACGATTAACGGAGTCTCAGGTCCTGGAGAATCTTGCACACCTAAAGAACTTTCTTCCTCTTGAGATTCTTCTATAATGAGTGGGCTTTCCGAGTCCTCACTTGATGTATTGGCGTTACCTAAAGCGAATAAATTTTTTCTCTCCATCAGGTACCGTCGATTTAAAATTTCTTGTATCTTATCTGACGCTCGACAAACAAAATCTTTTCCTTTTTTTACGTCTTCAGGAATACTTCCGTAACGAGAAGATAGGTACTCTAAGAACTTATCGTCTGTTTCATCAAAAGATTCAGAAGTTTTTGCAATAAATTTAAATATTTCTTTACTCTCATCAAAAAAACCTGAAATTGCTTCTTTGCGAGAAGCTGAACTGATAAAATTTTTGTAGACAAAGCAAAATTCCTCTATTTTTCTATAAAATTCATTAAAGAAAGAAAGATCTTTTATTTTTTGAGCCAAAGTTGTATCGCGACGTATGAACCTTTTGGCGACTTCTTTAGCCTCCACGATCAAATCTTCATCTATCATTTTTTTAATTTCATCACTGTAATTCAATTCACTAGAACAACCTTCTTGATTTTTAAAAAAATCATTGAGTTCTTTTTCGCTATTTTTTAATCTGTGAAGTCTCTTTTCTGAAGAACGATCAATCACTTTTTGCAAATTTTTTAATTTAAAAGTTTCTAGGTCTTCTAAATGCTGAAAATAATCTTCAGGATAAAAAAATTTGAATAAAAACACCAAGTATTCTATATTATGGTTTCCTTTGAATTTTTTATCAAAAAAATCTAAAGCCACTTCTTTATCTTTAGAATACTTATCTTTCTTTAAATCAGCAAAAAATTTTATATATTCACAAAATATTTCGTACTCATCAGAGTAATTGGTAAGCCTATTTTCAGATCTTTCTTGATCAATCAAATCTTTAAACTTTAAAAATGAAAAAAAATCCTTATTTTTAAATATTTCAAAAAGATTGGATTTTATTTTTCTTTGAAACGCACTGGAAAAGCTTTCAATAGAAGTTCCGGTAAGGGTTAAATACCGCTCTAATAAACGAAAATCAGAATTTTTAGATATAATCTTTCTAAAAAATGCCTCCTTTCTTTCCTGAGAAAATTCATGAATTATACCCATGATGGATTTCAAGAGCGTATCAGCACATTCCAAAGAAATCTTAATTTGATAGACGTCATCTTCAAAAAAATCAAAATAAAAATTCATCTTACTTTGATTTTCAAAGAACGTAACATCTTCCAATTGACCTAACAGTGCATCTTGTAACGTTTTATGTTTTTCCCTACTCATTTCCTTATCGTTTAGTGAATCTGTAAAGATCTTATTAAAAACTTCACTTAATCTTTCCGAATTTGAAATGCTTAAAGTTCTTAAAAGGCGAACTAAATCCCTAGGCGCCTCATTACTCAAAACGGTCAACGCAAGATTAAAAATGTTAGGAGCTCTTTTTTCCTCTAAAACAGCTAAAGCTTTAGCAAGAACGTCTAAACTATTTTTTTCTACTAATCTAAAAAAAGAAGAAAAAAATCCAGGAAAAAACACACCATTTAAATCCAACATCTTTTCCAAAGTAACTAAGGTATACGTTAGAATTTCTGGCTTGGCATCTATTACAGGAGTAAAAGAATCAAAAAATTTTGACTCTGAAATCCCAATTATCTCCCACATCATTCTTAATGAATTAGAAGTAAAAACATTAAGGGCACAATCGAATAACCTTTCATCATTGTGATTCAATAAAAGCAACAAAACTTTAGAAGAATCACCAACTTTTCTAAATAATACATTGAATGCATAATATAAAGAAGAAGGATTAGTATCATTATTTAAATCTTCAAAAAATTTAAATAAAACCGTATTGTAGTTATTTATTATTGCGTGATTTAAAATACAACTAAAAATGTTTGGCATTAGTACCCCCTTTTGAGTATACTCCAATGCTAAATTTAAAACACGAACATAAACAGGTAAGTATTTACTGTGTTTTGCTTTCATAAACAAGCTCTTAAGAAGAGTTTCAAAATAAGAAAAATTGTATCGATTTAACGCGTTTAAAAGCCAAACAAAATCTTCAGAAGAATGATTTTTCAATTCAATATAAAAGCTTAATGATCTATTTCCCAAAGAAGTCAAAAGCGCGTAGGAAACTATTCTTGGATCAAGCCAATTCGTAGATTCCTGGGATGAATCTTCAAATGAAGCAATTCGTTCTAAAAAAGCTAAAGCATGAATAAAAAAGGAACAGGTTCGCGAGTCGTCTCTTTTTAATAATGTCGACAAGGCATAGCCCAGAGCATTTTCAGCATGTTCATTTAAATTTCTAAAATTCTCACATATTAAACCTTTGTTAATTTTGTTGCTACATTTATAGGCGCAATTCAATACTGTTAGAGCCTTTCCCAAAAGGACGATATCTAGATCTTGTCTATTTTTTTCATCAAAAAATCCATCAGGAAATTTAAAGGAACGATCTTCTATGAAAACTCTATTAATCCCCTCATTAAGATCTATATCTAACGAAAATTTGTCCTTTTTGCGGATAATACGTTTCGAAAGGCAGGAAAAAGCTTCGTTTAAAGCGCTTGGATTGATCTGATCCAAAATTTTTAAGGCATACCGAAAAGCATTCTGGTTTACCTGATTTAGATTAAATAAAGTCCCAAAAAACCCCATAGGATCAAGATTTTTTAAAGAGTTTTTTAACTCAAGAAAATACGAATTATTGGGGCCGAATGTTTGAGCATCACAAAAATGGCGATCAAGCCTTTCTATATCCCCTGGCATAAAGAAATCAGAAAACGATCTATTTGGATCAGAGTTTTTTAGAGAGGAATATAACGCACGATTAAAAGTGTCTATATCAACCTGTAAATTTTGAACCCCTTGATTTTCAGTACTCCTCCCTTCGTTCACACCTTGAACGACACTTTCCGAAAAAAAACTCCCTAGAGCCCCCATAATCGCTATTAACGGAACTTTACTTTTCATAAAATAATTTCTTATCTCTACTTTTCTTTTTGAATGGTATGAAAAAAAACATAGAAATGTCAATCGCTTATCAAAAATAAAAAAAGACAATGTTTAATGATTTTTTAATGATATTTAACGCGATGATAATTGTCAAAATTTTTTTAGTTACAATAAAATTCAATTGAACATTAAAAACACCCAAATCGTACAACTAAGGATTCCTTATAACACCTATCAACTTTCGAATTTTTTTATAACCTGTATTCATGATTTAGCTATCCTTCTTAATAGAATCATGGAATGGGCTGTAATTATGTTTTCAGCAGTCGCTAGGGCAATTTCATAATCTTTAGATACCCTTCGCAAATAATTTAGCTATCCTATGTCCTTTCGACAATCCAACACTTTGGAAGTATGACCCATCCTTGAGATATGCGCTCTGAGAGTGCTATAGTATTTGTTCAATATAGTTCTACGCAAATGCCTCCATGAGTTTTCTATATCCAGCATCTGCGCACACTCCCTTTAATGTAGGATATTTTTGCACCGCTTCCTTAAAAACTCTGTACCCAGCACCTGTGTCATTGGCCTTATGAACCCTTGATATGGATCAGATTGCCTTACCTATCAACACCACTATGCCGTTTACGTATCTTTTTTCCCCACATCTATACCTATTTTTTCTGAGGAACCTGTGGGGTTAACACTTGTTTTAACACTTTGTGAATGATGCTATAGCTGGGATTCTTACTCCTTTCATACTCAATTCGGCTTGTCTTAACAAGTTCATGCGTCACTTTTTCCCATACCCCCTTAATCCTGCATAGTCTATAAAACGAATGTACCGTCGAATATGGTGGAAAATCTTTTGGTAGCATGCGCCATTGACAACCGCTCTTGATTATATAACCTACTGCATTACCCCCCTCTTTTTTGTTGTATTTGCTTCTATTGTCATGCTTGGATAATTCTTCTTCTACACATCCAAGCCTTTTATATCACACTTTTTTATTCATGAAGACAGGTTCTTATTCTCTTTAAAATCTAGTTTCAAAAGAAGCATATGAACTTTTTAAATTTTTTAGGAGCTTGATATAGTTGTAGTCTAAAAAAGGGAAAAGTTTTTCGACTGTTTCCAGACATTAAGTCTATCACTAAAACTCTATTGTAGAAAAATTTTATATTATTTATTCAATTTTCTTTGTAATAATAGTTGTAGAAATATTCAAATTCAAAAAAAATGAAAAAAATATTTATTATTCTTTCTTTATTTCTTATTAATACAAAAACGAAAGCCACTTTTGAGAAGGACTTAGAAACTATTTTTGAAGAAGTAAATAAAAAAAAAAATTTTTAGTCTAGAAGAAAAAAATAAAAATTTAAACGAAATTTATTCAACATTTGAAAAATTTATGGAAGAGGTTACAACACTATATCAAAACAATAAAGACAAACAATATACAGAACTTGTAAAGGAATTTTTTATAACTTTTTTTTCCGTAGAAGCAAAAAAGGCAATTATTAAACGAGTATCAGATAATATTGTTTTTCTTAAAAAAAAAGAATTTTTCGATAAGGCATTAGTGAAAAAAGCAATAGAAGATCTTAAAAAATATGAAAAAAAAATTCTTTCAGAAATTTCTGATATGAATAAAAAACATAAAAAAATATTCGCTGAAGTACAATTGAGACAAAAACAAAAAGGATTTGAGCAGGAACTGTTTAATAAATGGATAAAGAATTTTGATACTTTACGAACAATATTAGTGAAGGTTGTTACAGAAACACTAGACCAAATTAAAGAAAAATATACAGAAATTTGCTATTTTAAACACATCTACCCTAAAAACGATTCTAAAAGCTATTGTAAGAAGGAAAGCAAGGAAAGAAAAATCGTTGTAATATCTTTGCTAGAATCGTTAATTCAAAAAGACGTTCAAGAAGTCAACGAGGATATAAAAAATATAGATAAAGTAAATAAAAAATTAATAGAAAATCTTGAAAATCTTTTAGAAAGGAAACCTCTAAAAGTTGAAAATAAACCAATAGAAAATAAAGAATTATCTAATTTTATTAAAAACAAAGTAAAAAATTTCTTTAAATAACGAGTTTTTTTGTAAAAAACATAGCATGCTTTTTACGTAAGTAAAGCGAATTAATTTTTGAGATTTTCAGTGCATAGTAATTTAGGTTGAATTAGATGTAACTTTTTGTTAAAATAAAAAGAAAATGACAAAGAGCTACAGCAACGATTTAGGACAAAGGAGAATAGAATATTTAGATAAGGAGAACGGGTGTATTGCACCATCGCACCTATTTAAAAAAGTATATCAGCAATAGAAAGGTGGAATAGAAAATACAGACAAGAAGGCAGTTATTTTCCTAAGAGGCGGTGGTGGCTCAGAAAAAAAGATTGACTTAGAAAAGCTTGAAGCGTACGTCAAAGAAACCCAAGATATGACCTTGAAAAAAGCTGCTCAAGAATTTGGGGTACACTCAGTTGCTGGTTAAAAAGATTTGGCCTATAGCTAAAAAAAGACTTTTCGTACGTGGAAGCAATCTAAGAAAAGCGAAGTCAGTATCAAGAATAGATCAAATATATAGCGATCCAAGTATTGTATATATTGATGAAAGCGGCATTGATGGTCTATTTGCAAAGACAGACGGCTGGGGAAGAAGAAGTGAAAAATTGGTTGGAAAAAAGAGTGGGGAATAGTATCAAAGAATAAATAGTATTTCCGGTTTGGTTGATAACACGCCGATAGCACTCATGAGGTTTAAGGGACCTTGCGACACTTTATTATTCCAAGCTTGGGTATTTCTGATCAAGGAACTAAAGCCTGGTCAAGGTGTTATTATGGATAACGCCTCTTTTCATAAATCCAAGAGAAGTAGAGAATGAATAAAATCTGTAAAATGCGGTATAATTTTTCTACCTCCTTACTCTTCGTGATTTGAATCCAATAGAGAAATTCTGGGCTAATATGAAGAGGTGGACAATATACTA
>NZ_ARPM03000064.1 GCF_000388175.3 Holospora undulata HU1
GACATACCCATATGAAAGAGTTTGGAAAATTTTCCAAACTTATGACGATTGTCGCTGTTGCTATTTTATACGCTTCTATAACGGGTCTTACACAAGAACACAAGGGGACTCAGGTGGATCAAAGATAAACTCTTATTCTTTGATTTCAGCGATCTTTTAAACTACCTGAAAAAAAGTGAGGGGGAGTATGGATGCGGATACCAAAACGCTGAGCAATTCGGTTCATTGAAAGGCCGCTTGCGTATAAAACGAAGACTGATCTTGTCTTTCTCGGGCACACCTCGTGAAATTTTTTCCACATTTTTTACATTTGTGCCGCTCTCCCCCCCCCCAACAAAACCGCTTTTAAAGCAATCTTAAACATTCACAAATTTTACATACACAATCATTTTTAGAAACTTTTAAAAGACTTGCTTTTACCAATTCTAACAAAAAAGTATTTAGTTAAAAGCTTCGAAAATATGCTATTTCGTATCCAAAGACGTTATAAAAAATTTAAATGGATAAAACGCATAAATTTAGAAAAAGTTAAAATGAAATAAAAGGCAAGATAGAATCTTACCTTTTTTGAGTTGAGTTAACACAATTCCCTATAAAGATTTACCGATAGATATAAAAAAATCCGGGGGACACCTTTTGTTACTTTTTTTTACACAATCCTCAATACGACCGCCTGTGTAATCGTTTTGATATTTTTTCAGAATCCTTGTATTTTCCTTTTTCTCATAAAATGCCACACCTAAAATCCACACAATACTCCCCACAATAAGTTCTTTATCTTATTTATTTGGGTAAGTGGGAATGTTTTGGTTTGTTTTTGTGTCTATAATTCTAATAATGTCGTTAAATTTTGGGTCATCTTTCGATTGATTCTTTTCTAAAAAGGTGACAGTTTCTTCTATTGCTTTTACATAATCTTCTGCTGTTTGTTCTAATTTTTTTTTCTCTTTTTTAACTTCATTTAGTTGTTTATGCAGTTCTATTATCTCTATGTTGATTGATGGAAGTTTTGTTCTTAGTAAATTTATATTTTTTTCCACTTTTAAGAAATCATTTTGTAACTTTTTTAATTTATCTTCGCAGTTTTTTTGTTTAGTTTCGTTTAAAATTTGCTGTGAAGGCGTTTCTTTTAAGGGAGCGCTTTGTTGGGAGTAAGGCTGTGTACTCGTTATTGTCATGTTTGCGTTACTTTTCTGTTGAGAAGAAGCATTTCCTGTTTCTGGAACAGTTGAGGAGCCTTCTCCAGCAGCAAAGCAGTTGCCTGCTATGAATATAAATATTAAAGTAAAATATTTTATTATCATTTTTGTTTTTTGTTTTTTTATATAAGTTCATTTTATTATAAAAAATATAATTTTTTATTTTACAAATAGAATTTTCTTGAAGCTTTTAACTAAAGATATTTTTTATTAAATTTAGTAAAGGAAGTCTTTTTTAAAAGTCTATAAAAAAGATTGTATGTAAATTTTGTGAATGTTCGGAGTGCTTTAAAAGCAGTTTTTGCCCGAAAAAGACAAGCTCCAAGCCTTCGTTTTATACGCAAGCGGCCTTTCAATGAACCGAATTGCTCAGCGTTTTGGTGTCAGCGCGAGCGCTGTTTTGAAGAAGGCGGGCACCTTAGGATCAAAGCTATGCGCCAAAATTGAGCCATCCCCAGAAAAGACAAAGGTATTGTCAAGGAAGTCGATCTATGATCGTGCTGGAAAACGGATTATCGATTGGGAATTTGGTGATCACTATAGTCAAGCATTCAAACGACTTTTTGAACGATTAAAATTTTTGAACGATTAAAAAAATGGAAAATTTTATTTTATTGCGCAGATCATTGGGCAGGTTTTTATAAAATTATTCCAAGTAACAGCCTCTTTCAGGGAAAAGATACCCCCTTTTCCATTAAACAAAATAACGGTCAACACCGCCATTGGTTTGCAAGATTTTGCCCCTCCCTTGAAAACACACGCTCTCTTGAAATGCCGAAGGTAACACTGCGTATTTTTTCGGCACTTCACGTTAATAAAACTTTGAAAATTAATCATGCTACCTTTGGTTAAAAGTCTCATATTTTCTATAATTTTTTTAATTGTTGTATCAAATTTAAAGAAAATTCTATTTGTAAAATAAAAATTATATTTTTTATAATAAAATCAACTCATATAACATATAAAAAAAAAAATAAAAATGCTGATAAAATATTTTATTTTACTATTTATATTCACAGCAAGTAACTGTTTTGCACCTAGGGAAGGATCCTTAAGTAATACAGAAAAAGACAATCAAGCATCAGAACAAAATTCCTCAAGCGGTCCTTCCTTAAGTACAGAACCAAAAAACACCCAAAACACGACGCAGCCCAGTCACCAGCACGGAGAACCCCAGAAAGAAGATGATAACCTTCTAGAGGGTCTGAACAACTATAATGAAAATGAAATACCTTCACAACCAGACTATAATGTTTTCTCAAACAATACAAAGGCCAGTCCCCAGAAAGAAGAACCCCAGAAAGAAGATGATAACCTTCTAGAGGGTCTGAACAACTATAATGAAAATGAAATACCTTCACAACCAGACTATTATGTTTTACTAAATGAATTAGAAAAATTACAAAATGAAGTAATAATAATTAAAGGAAAAATTGATCCATGTCAAAAAAAGTCAATCAACTATGCATCACAAATAAAACTTTTAAAAACAGAATTAATAAATAATAAAAAAAAACTAGAAGAAGCATTGGGTAGTTTAAACGACGCTTTAAATAAAGTTGAAGAACTTGAAAAAAAATTACAGATAAAGAAAAAGAATCCAATCATCCAGCCTTCCCCAAATATCCCATCCAAAATTTCCAAATCAACCTCCTCAACACCCCCAACAACACCTACTCTTACCCCAACAAAACCTAATACCTCTACCCCCCCTACGCCAAAAAAACCTAATACCTCTACCCCCCCCTACGCCAAAAAAACCTAATACCCCATAATGGTGGGAGTATTTTATAGATTTTAGGCATCGCGTTTTGTGGCAAAAGTAAAAAAATTTAAGGTTTAAAGAGGGGGCAGAGCATTTTTATGCAGGCATCGCTACTGTAGTTTATTGATCAAAAAAAATTACTTCTTTAACAGAACGTAACAAAACCACCACAAAATAGGTGTAGAGCCGTTAAAAAATGAGACTTTTAACAAAGGTAGCATGGCATGATTAATTTTCAAAGTTTTATTAACATGAACTGCCGCAAAAATAAGCAGTGTTCCCTCCGGCATTTCAAGCGATCGCGTGTTTGCAAGTGGAGGGCGAAATCTTGCAAACTAATGGCGGTGTTGACCGTTATTTTGTTTAATGGAAAAGGGGGTATCTTTTCCCTGAAAGAGGCTGTTGCTTGGAATAATTTTATTAAAACCTGCCCAATGATCTGCGCAACAAAATAATTTTCCATTTTTTTAATCGTTCAAAAAGTCGTTTGAATGATTGACTATAGTGATCACCAAATTCCCAATCGATAAACTGTTTTCCAGCACGATCACAAATCGACTTCCTTGACAATACCTTTGTCTTCTGGGGATGGCTCAATTTTGGCGCATAGCTTTGATCCTAAGGTGCCCGCCCTCTTCAAAACAGCGGTAGCGCTGACACCCTTGAACAAAACCGCTTTTAAAGCACTCCTAACATTCACAAAATTTACATACAATCATTTTTAGAAATTTTTAAAAGAATTACTTTACCAGTTCTAACAAAAAAGATCTTTAGTTAAAAGCTTCAATTTTTTTAACTGTTATATAAATTTAAATAAAAATCTGTTTGTAAAATAAAAATTATATATTTTTATAATAAAATGAACTTGTATAAAAAAACAAAAGATAAAAACGATGATAAAATATTTTATTCTACTATTTATATTCACAGCAAGTAACTGTTTTGCACCTAATCAAGGGTTATTGAGCAATACAACTCCTGGGAAAAAGCCCTTGAATGATCCAGGAAAAAAAAATTCCAGCTCTCAACAGGGCTCTACCGTAACAGTCTTACCAGCTACTCCAAAAAAAGAACAATTATCAGAAAAACAATTGCAATCATTACAACATGCTATTGAAGCTAATGATCGCTTGGATAGAAAATTAAATGAAGAGAACCTTCTAGAAGGTATAGGTGATCTACCTTTAAAACCCGACAATAGTACTAAGATATCTCAACAAGAAGACTCCTCAAACGACTTAAACAAATGTAGAGCCAACAATAAATACTTAAAGCAAAAAATAAACGAATTAAACAATGAAATAATAGTCGTTCGAGAACAATTATTATCTTCTACAGAACGAGAAATGAGAAATATGCGCAGCTCAAAAGAATATATGGAAACACTAAAAGAAGAAGTTAAATCTTTACAAGAACAAGAAAAAGGCTCCTCGACAAAAAAACAAAAAAGTATGCCTCTCTTAAAACCCCCACACAAAAAAATTCAGCAAACTCCAACAAAACTTAATACCTCTACCCCAAACTCCCCCCCCTTCAAAACAAAATAGAACAGATAAGAAGGCATTAAAAAGTATCAAGGAGTTATAAATTGTTTCATACAGTATCTATTTTAGGACATAAATTCATTAATAAAATTTATATAGATTAGACTGCGCTTATCAGAGTATCAATATGAAAATGTTTTTTATCAAAGTAAAAAAGACAGGACTCTGCTAAGAAAAATTATTTTCAAAAATAGCTATCTTTTATCGTTAGAATTAATAAAAAGCAGATTTTTAGAATCTACACATAAAAATCTGCACACAATTATTTACTCACTAAAATTTTTTCTATGTAAAAATAAACAAAAAATTTACATATTTTTTATATAATAAAAATGTAGACCAAACAATAAAAATAAAATGTTTAATAAAAAAATCTTTGTACTTATTGCGTTCATTGTTTGTTTTGGAACAAGTTCTGTGAACGCTTCTCCAGCAAATCTAAACGACAATGATCGTGAGTTTCTGAAAAGCACCGCTCATAAATCTTCAATGAAGAAAAAGAAACAAACTGTTCCAAATCTGAACGATAATGATCGAGCTTTCTTAAACGATATTCAAAAAGAGAATATGAGGACTATGAGAAAACATTAAAAACATTTTGTCAATAGTTATAAGAAAAAACCTAACGAAAGATTATTCCCCAATTATCTTTTAGAAAACTTTCACAGAACAGCGTGTTAAGGGCAAAGGGGAAGGATTTTACTTTCCCTTTTGTCTATTTTAATTTTTTTCTAAATCATATTTCGCATTTATTAGTCTTTAAGCAGCCCTAAGTTTGTTCTAAAACTTATGAATCTAAACTCAAAATTCATACTCCCCCTCACTTTTTTTCAGGTAGTTTAAAAGATCGCTGAAATCAAAGATTTAAAAGATCGCTGAAATCAAAGAATAAGAGTTTATCTTTGATCCACCTGAGTCCCCTTGTGAAGTATGAATACAAAGATGAATAGAAAGGCGCTCTGACTGTTTTTTTGTAAGCAATTTCTTGTGTAAGGCCCGTTATAGAAGCGTATAAAATCGTCATAAGTTTGGAAAGTCTTCCCAAATCTTTCATAGGGGTATTTTCAAAGTTAACCCCTTGCGTTTTCATAGTTCTGAACAGCCGTTCAATATCCCATCTTTGTTTGTTTAGTACCCGGTCTTTATCTTGAGCAAA
>NZ_ARPM03000063.1 GCF_000388175.3 Holospora undulata HU1
AGTGTATCTGGTTCTCAACAAAGCTCTGATGAAGAAAGTGTATCTGGTTCTCAACAAAGCTCTGATGAAGAGAGTGTATCTGGTTCTCGGAAGGATTCAGAAGTGAATTCTGATTCTTTTGATCAAGAAAACCAGGAAGGAAGCCTAAGAATAGGTACATTTGGTAACTTTGATTTTTCTAATTTTTTGAAGTTAGACTTGGAAAAGAATCGTGAGCTTTTTGCTGACGTCTACAAAAGCAAAGGTTTTTCAGTGAGTTGTATTGATCGAAACATAATGTTGTTTTCAGAACCAATATATAGAAATATAGATGGTCTTATAAAGCTTTATACTGAAAATAGTTATTCTGGGAGCGTACCTTTTCAATGTCGTAATTTTGAAGCTAATCTTTCTCAAGGATCTCCAAGATTGGAGATAATAGATACCGAAATTAATGAAAATGCTGAGGAGCTAGTTCTTAGAACAGATAGACAAGAGGTTTCTGATGCTAGAAATAGTAGGGAAGTTCGTGCAGTTCTAAGCGATTCTTTGGGGAAAATCTCTTCGCAGAGTGTTTCAAAGCTTGATGAATCTCAAGAATCGAACAAATAGTTTTATTTTTGAATTTTTTATAAAGAAGAACTACCAAATTTTATGAGTTTTTCCGTAAGATCCTTCTGTTTTTTAGGAATTAATCGTATCTGTTACTGTAATTTTTGAATATGTTATGTTAAAAAAAACACGAGGGGGGGCGATAAAGGAAGGAAATAGTGTTGTATTGTAATAGCAATAGTATATCAAAAACAGATTTTTTCAGAAATCGTTATTTAGCCAACTCTAAGGTTAAATCTACAGATTAATCTTTTTCCTCTGTTTCTGCGCAACACAACACCATATTTTTTGAGTTGCTCTCATAATCGTACACTAGGTTAGATATTTCTTGTTTTATCCAGTCCGAAAATTCTTTTATGCCTCCCGTATAATTTTTAGTAACTTCGCCCTATGCAGCCAAAAAATTAGAATTTTTTGTATTACCATTATGAATTATACTCACAAGTGGAGTGCAAATACTCGATAAAGTATTTGTTACTGTGGATTTAGTAATATTTTTATCAAAAAATTATAAAAACTTTCTATAAAATTCCTAACTTATAAAAAATTCTTTCAGGATTAGTTCCTGTAGATTTTTTAGAAAAAAACAGTATTTTTACGTAATTTTTTACTTCTTGTAACATGCTTTGATCTGAGAATAATCCATAAACTGTGCTTAAACTATCAAATCCTTCTTTTGCTGCGCGCTTGATCTTTTTAAGAACTAGCTCATCAACGGTGTTTGCATTGGTTGGTTGCTTTGGGGTATTTTTTGCTTCAAGAGCGGCCATTTCATTTCTTTTTCTATCATTTTCTTCATGTATTATCCTTTCTCTTTCTTGCGTAATCATCCTATTGTTGGCTTGAGCAAACTTAGTATAAAAACTTAATCCCTGGGGGTATTTTTTCAGGTGCGTAAGCTTTAGAGAAAGTACAAAAGATAAAAAAGCAACCATCTGATTGGCTTTTTTTGCTTCAGCTCCCTTTGATTCATCAAAAAGCTTTCTTGGTAATTCATCTCTGTTGTTTGAGTACCCATTGTTATAAAAATCTTTTAGTTCAAATATTTTATCTACTATTGCATCGTGATCTTTGTTTTTTAACACAAAATCTTTTACTATCTCTACTTTCGAAATAGAACTATGTTTCATAAGTAGACAGGCTTCTAAAATATCTTTTTTTTGATATGTGTGACTAACAGTACCGAAATGGTCCACTAATTTAGGACTATTAATATGTTCTTTTGATACTATTTCACGTATTTCTTCAGGACTTATAAATCCAAATTCGTTGATGTATTTCTTGAAACCTTCCACCGTTTTTACCAATCCCGGTTCTTTTGTGACATTTCCAAAACTTTGGTTGGCATCAATGTACTTTTTAAGTATTTCAGCTTGTTCTTTTGAAATTACACATCGAGAAAAGACTTTTTTTGTAAACTGGTTTTCTTGAAAGTCTTCCTCATGAAAGGTTTCTAAATTTTTTAGATCCTCCATCCGATTTACTATCGATTTTAGTTTATCCTAAAACATTTTAGAATGTTTAAAATTAGTAGGTTTCTTGAGCAACATCATACTCCCCCTCACTTTTTTGAAGGGTCTTTAAAAGATCCGAAAGAGAGGCTATTTTATTAAAAATAAACAACAATGTTTAATGCAAATGAACCTTCGTACTTAGTATGATCGATCACGAAATGTTCAGCATCCTGCGCTGATCCACAAGATGAACGCTCCAGCTTCAATAAAATCCAAGCTTGAACGCGTCAGGCGTTTTTTTAAAAGGACAAGGAATTGATTCTGGACTCTTCTCAAAAGCCTTGATATCAAGCATTTGGG
>NZ_ARPM03000062.1 GCF_000388175.3 Holospora undulata HU1
GCAATGCCGAGCATTATTTTGTTCAATGGAAAAGGTTTTTTCTTTTCCCTGAAAGGGGTGGGTGCTTGGAATAATTTTATTAAAATCTGCCCAATGATTTCCGCAAATTTTCCATTTTTTTAATTGTTCAAAAGTCGTTTGAATGTTTGGAGTGATCACCAAGTCCTAATCGATAAGCCCTGCACGATCCTAGGATTTAGAAATCCAAGCTTTAAAAATCCAAATTTTTGCTTCTTTTTTTAATAATGCAAAAATTGATCGATTTCCTTGTCTTCTGGGGAGGGCTCAACTTTGGCGCATAGCCTTGATTATAAGGTGCCCCCCTTCAAAACAGCGGTGGCGCTGACACCAAAACGCTGAGCAATTCGGTTCATTGAAAAGCCGCTTGCGTATAAAACAAGAGCTTGGAGCTTGTCTTTTTCGGGCACACCTCGTGAAATTTTTTCCACATCTTTTACATTTGTACCGCTGAATCCCTCGAACACAACCGCTTTTAAAGCACTCTTAATATTCACAAATTTTACATACAATCTTTTTTAGAGACTTTTAAAAGACTTCTTTTACTGATTTTAACAAAAAGTATCTTTAGTTAAAATCTTCGAAAATTTAATAAAAATGAAAAAAAGAAGTAAGTTAAATAAGACTGAATGCGTTTTGGGATGATCAGTGGGATAAAATAAAAGATCTTTTGCTTGGAAAACAAGAGGATGCAGACAAAGACAATCACCTGTTTGTAGAGGCAGTTTTTTACCGATATCGTACAAAAATTCCGTGGAGGGATTTAGTATTTGGCGATTTCAAAGCCATCCAATGAACGAGTGTGTATGCCCATCAACACAGCGCTGGCGCTAAAAAAGATTGGAATCAAGCCATATAGTGCAATCTGCGATGCCCAAGAAAATTCCACCAGTAATCTCATAGCTTTGCGCTTGACAAAAAATTAAGACCATGAACTAAGACCATGAACTGGAGGGGCTCGTGAAGACTAATGCAGCGCTTTCCAATGAACGTAACAACTTAAAGAAAAATGGCGTAAAGCCGTTATCCCACCTAAAAAGAATCGTTTAAAGCCTTCATTATTATGGTACACATCTTTATAAATTCCATCATTTGATTGAGATTTTTTTTCTAAACTTAAAGCAACACCGCACCATTGCCCCGTGCTATGGTAAAACGTCTGTAAAGCTTCTGGGCGCTATTCACTTGGCCTCAATTGTCCTTAGGCTTAATTAAGGACACAGCCTGTTTTTTTTATGATTTTATTTATTAATGAGTTAATAGAAAATATTTTTTGTTTATAAATAGTTTAAAATATTCATGTGATTATTTTTTTATTGACAGAGATTTGAAAGTAAAATACACTTAATAAGTAAAAATCAATTTCATTTTCTAAATGAAAAAAATAAAAAGTTTTATCTTAGGCGTTATTTTTTTTGAAGTTGCATCTTCTGTATATGCAAAAAGTCCAGAAAAATCGATCCCCATCGCCCCAAACCAAAGCAATAGATACGAGCAAAACACGCAGACTCAAATCATTCGTCCAAGAGGAGAGGATGGCATTCCATCACACAAAAGTACGAAGTTTGGAGACGGTGAGGAAAAGTTTTGGGAAAAAGATTACTCTAACATGAGTAAAGAAATTACTTGGAGTGAATTTGAGGACAAAAAAACAGAGATTAAGTTTCCTGAATATTCCTTTGAAAATGACAATGGAGAAAAGAAAAATTTTATAAAAGTACCAGGGCATCGGGAGGGATTGTCTTTATGGCATCATTTAGGGATTGTTCCAGAAGATATGATTGGTATCATGAGTGAGTACATATCAGAACTTCAAAAAAAAATATTAAATTCCCAAGATGACTATGATAGCGTGGCAGAGTGTCTAGATGTGCTTCAAAAGCTTGATCCTTTCGAACAATTTAGAAAAATAGAAGAAACGGAATTCGATCTTTTTAAAGAGTTTACTTATTTAGCAGAAAATTCAAAAAGTGTAATTGATGAGTGGTCTGGATTAGTTAAAGCAGATGGAGGGCAAACGTTTAGTCTTCCCAATGGAGATGCATTTTTTAAAATAGTATCTCAGCACCTAAAAACAAACATTGCTATTTTTACAGAAGATTTTTTAAATTTTTCAGACTCACCTCAAAAGAATAGGTTTTTTAAGTGTGAGGGGGCGCAACACTGGTTATATTTGATGCAACAAGGAAGCGGCGCGCAGTACGATATTTTAGTAGAAAAAAATCAATCCATTAGCAAAGCGATTATGGAAGAAATGTATTTGTACCTAAATAATCACTAAGGCTTGTTCTAAAACTAATCAATGGATGACTGGAAAGAGTACAAAAAATTTCTACCATTGTATACATGGTGATAGCGTATCATGATTGAAAATTTCCAGTCTAAAAAGTAATATCTTATTTAATTTTTTTTAGATTTGTTCTTAAGTAAGAATTTTTCACCCTCTAGACAGAGTACTTAAAAAATTGATAGAATTACAAAATTATTATCGTGTATGTTGATCCGCCACTGGGAGAAATAAAATTGAAATACGATATTGGGATTATTGGTGCAGGACCGGGGGGCTATGTGGCTGCTATTAGGGCTGCTCAACTTCAGCGCTCTGTAGTGCTTATAGAAGAAGCTAACTTAGGTGGGGTTTGCCTTAATTGGGGGTGTATTCCCACAAAATCACTTTTGAAAAGTGCTCAATTGTGGGGAGATCTTGAAAAAATGTCTCAGCACGGCATTTTCGTTCAGGGAAAAACGTTCGATCTTCAAAAGATGGTTGCGCGTTCTCGACAAGTTTCTCAAACTCTTTCTAGCGGTCTTCAAGGATTAATGAAAAAACACAACGTTACCGTAATAAAAGGAAGAGCCCACATAGAAGCGTGTTTTCCTAATAATATTTTGGTTCAAGTGTCTGGTCTGGACATCCCATTTTTAGAAGTTGAAAATTTAATTCTTGCTACTGGGGCAAAACCAAAACATCTTCCCTTGGATATTCCCCAGTCCATTCGTTGGAATGCCAGTGCCGCTATGACTCCAGAGTTTCTTCCAGGACGTTTGCTGATTATTGGTGCCGGAGCTATTGGTATGGAATTTGGATCATTTTATCAAGAATTAGGAACAAAAGTCACTATTTTAGAGCAAGGACCTTGCATTTTACCCTGTGAAGATAGTGAATGCAGAGATATGGCTTACAAAGCCTTTAAAGAAAAGGGGATGGAATTCCACCTAGGAATGGAGCTCTTATCTGCAGAAGTCAATCAGGGAAAAATTTCTGCAAAAATGAGTTGCAAAGATGGGAGTAAAGTTGAGCTTTGGAATGGATGCGCCCAAACAGATCGAATATTGGTTGCTATAGGTGTTACGGGGAACGTACAAAATTTAGGAATAGAGAAAACGAAAGTTCAGGTTTCTCAAGGGCACATCGTTGTAAACGAAATGTTTCAAACTTTACAGCCTAATATTTACGCAATCGGAGACGTTATTGGCGCGCCTTGGCTTGCGCATCTTGCCAGTCATCAAGGTATAGCTTGTATAGAGTACATAATCACGGGAAAAAAGCATAGCATTGATCCGTTGTCTATTCCTGGATGTATTTATACTTTGCCTCCTTTGGCAAGTTTTGGGCTCACAGAAGAAAAAGCCAGAAAGAGCCATGCTGTGCGCATTGGACGGTTTCCTTTTTCCGGAAACGGTCAAGCATTAGCGCAAGGCTCAGGTTCTGGGTTAATTAAGGTTATTTTCGAAGAGGACACAGGAGAGTTGTTGGGTGCACATCTTTTTGGACAAGGCAGTCCTGAGTTGCTAAGTTCTCTTTTAGTGGCAAAAAAGTTAGAAGCAACTCCAGAGGCGCTTTCTGATGTTATTTTTCCTCACCCAACGATGAGCGAAATGTTGCACGAAGCCGTACTTTCTGCTCAAGGACGAGCACTTCACGCGTAAGCTAAGATATTGGGGCGATTAAAGGTAAAAAAATTTTTATCAACTCGTTTTTTTATAGGGGGAATTAAATCAAAACTTTTCAGAAACTTTTTTAGAAGGAATAAAGAAAATTTTGAAAGTATTCTATTATAATGGGGAGAAGTCTAAAAAGTAAAATTTTTGAAAATCATGTTGGATGTAAGAACGAGTCAACTGTATTCTTGGAATACCTTAATACGTGCCTTAGGGGGGATTGCTTTTATGATGGCGATCTTTGCATACATTTTGGATTATTTTTTTGGGTATACTGGGTGCACATTATGTCATGTAGAGCGAACCTTACTAATGATTACTGGGACTTGGACCGTTTACGCATCATCTAGCTGGATAGCTTTTGGATTGTGGTGTTTGGGGGGGGGAGTGACCTTTTATCACCTTTCGGTTCAAAATCATTGGCTCCCCTTAGCATCTTTTTGTAAAGCACCAGTTCCATCTGGAGACACGTTAAATGCTCAAATGGAAAATTTCTTATCAAAACCTGGAGTTTCTTGTGATGAAATTACGTTAAAAGTATTAGGAATTTCTGCAGTTTATTTTTTATTTACTTTTTTTACAACAGGGTGTCTAATAATATTATGGAAGATTCTTAAAACTTCTAAGAAATATTACTCTTTAAAAAGATTTACAAAATAAATATTAGAAAAAAAATTATTTTTTTTAAATGATTTTATAGTAATATCATTTTGTAATTTGCTAAGAAAAATAAAAAGATGAATTCTTTTAAAAATTTGTTATTACTTTTTGGATTTTTTCTTATAAATACGCAAGAAGGATTTTCAGGAAAAGAGAACGTTGGATCAGTTTTGAGAGATTTTGAAGACTTTAAAGAAGATTGGAGAACTTATTTTATAAAGCCAGAACACGTCCAGGATTATCGTAATTCAGATTTGGACAAATTGTATAAAACGTTAGAAAAAGTAAGTGATATAGTCAATACTTATAGAATTCCTGATTCAGAGAAGCTGAGTCTAATCAAAGAAGCTTTTATTGTCTTATCTGAAAAATATAATATTTCTCAAGAAGATTTTTTTGAATTAGTAGTAGAAGAGAAAAAAAAGATCTGCTCAAAAATCAGAGAAAAGAAAAATGAGAACATTCGAAGAGAAGCCGGAAGTATATATAATCCAGAAGAATTAAAGGAAATTAGAGAAAGATGTGAAAGTTTTGTTGAACAAGCTCTTTCTCCATCTAATCTTCAAGAAAATTAAGAAAATAAAAAAGATTAAATAATTTAATTACCCGAATCAGAGAGAAAATTTTAAATTTTAAGATTTTTTTGTTGATTTAAAAAAATATTACAACTTTACGACTTGGGATAGAAAGAGCGGTAATTCTCTTTTTATCCTATTTTTTGATACGAAAAAGAATACAATCAAGGCCTTGCAAAACGTTCCAGAGTCCACTAATTTTTTGTTCTTAAAAAAAGTTAATAAATCTAAATCTATCGTTAAGTAAGGACGGTAGATTCTTAGAAAAAAAAATCTAATTTTAAAAACAATAGCAATAGAATAAAAAAACATTTACTTTCGTCTCTTAGAATAATATTTTGGGTAAAAATTGAAGTGTTTTTTTATTAAAAACAATAATTGAATTTTTTTTAGAATATGATAAAGTTAAGATGCTCGTGTATTTTATATAAGTGTATGAATCAAGAATCTTACTTTTCCGTGACCCGCCTAGATCAAAGGATTGACAAGTGGGTGCATTACGAATGGCCTCAAATTTCTTACTCTGCCATTCAAAAAGCTTTGCGCACGGGAGATATTCGTGTTAATCGTAAAAAAGTCTCATCAAGTTATCGATTATCGCAAATTGATGAGGTTTATGTGTATCCTGGATGGTTAAAAAAAATGAGCATTCTTGAACCTTCTAAAGAAAAGTTGTGCGCGTATTGGCAAGAAAAGGTTTCGCGTTGGATTATTTATACCCATGAAGATTTTTGGATTATAAGAAAGCCCGCTGGAATTCCTTGTCAAAAAGGAACAAGTCAGACGTTAAGCGTAGATGACCTTATGTCAAAATGGGCGGGTTGCCCTGTGTATCTTGTTCATCGTTTAGACAAATTTGTTAGTGGTGCACTAATTATAGCAAAAACTCCTTGTTCAGCTTCGGCATTAGGTAAGCTGATGAAAGAACGAAAAATTCAAAAACGGTATTGGGCTTTGGTTCATGGGCGGGTTCAGAAAGATCAAGGGCACATTCGTTTTCCCCTTGTGAATCACCCTTTTGGTACAAGAGTTTGTCTCCCAGAAACTCCTAAATCTTTAGTTTGTCATACTGAGTATTTTCGACGCGGTGTTTACAGAGTTCCTTTTGACTACTCTTGGTTAGAGCTTTCTTTGCATACAGGAAGAAAACATCAGCTTCGCGCGCATTTAAGTCACCTTGGTCACCCTATTATTGGTGATAATGTGTATGGAAAATCTTTTTTGGATTGTTCAGCAAGTTCTTTAAAATTACACAGTTTTAGCCTCGCGTTTTTTTATAACGAAAGTCCTATTTTGGTAGATTGCCCACCTATAGATGAATTTTTTACTTACTTTTCTTGATCTTAAGGAGAAATATAAAATTCTTAAAATTGTTCTCTACTTATCTACGTTCTTGATATTTTCAAAAAAGTAAATAAGGAAATTGTGCAAAATCAACTTAAGCATAATACATTTTCAAGCGTTCTTTTTCTAAACAAGCGACATCTGTATCAATTTTTAAACTGTATGTGCAGACTTTGCGCTGTACATATATAGCCAAAACATGATAAAAAGAATATAACAATGGAGCTGGATAAAATTATAATTATGATAATTATGTAATAAATTATATAATTAAAGTTATGACATCTTCATTAGATTTTCGAAAAAAGTATTAAAACCAAAGCACGGTTTATCATTTGAAAAAATAGCCGCTAGATTTTCCATATCTAAATCAGCAGTAGTGAGATAGAGTAAAACTCTTGAAGGATTTCAACAAAAAGAATAAACCATGGACAAAATTAGACACAGAAAAATTGTATAGAAGAATTTCCAGACAGGTGCTACGAAAGGGCTAAGAAGTTAGAAGTCAGCGCTTCTGGTAAAGATATGCAAAACAGCGTTTAGGAGTGGCATATACCAAATCAAACTGAAAGTGTTGGATTAATGCGTTGAAAGTTGTCATTGACGCGGTCGACAAGATCCATGACGACGTTGTCCCAGGTTTGGTCGAAAAAATGCAGCATACCTCTTGTAAAACTCTTTGACAGAGACAAAAAATCGATTATTGCGCACATATTCATTATTCGATGGGGTTTTCAGGTTGGGGGGTAGGGCATAAGTGTTGAAAGTGTCAAAATAAATGTTTAACAGCATTGAAATCCCCTCCTGAAATAATAATTAATGTTTTAATAAAAGATTTCTTTAGATCTCATGTAAATTGAAATAATGGAATTTTGAAGCCATGCAGTTTCTTTCTAGCCTTGTA
>NZ_ARPM03000061.1:0-6918 GCF_000388175.3 Holospora undulata HU1
GCGATGCTTCAATATACCCGCCCACCTCATCTAAATATTCTATTATTCTTTGTCTTAAATCGTTGCTGTAGCTCTTTGTCATGTTCTTTTAATTGCACCTAATTCAACCTAAAGTACTCTACTAAATTTCAACGCCCTATTCGACGCTATTTCGTGGTTCTTTAAAATATCTAATTCGACCTAAATTGCTATATTCGCAAAAATTGAGCCATTCCCAGAAGACAAAAGTATTGTCAAGGAAGTCGATGAATTTTGGAATTATTAAAAAAAAGAAGCAAAAAATTTGGATTTCTAAATCCTAGGATCGTGCTGGAAAAGGGCTCTTCGATTGGGATTTGGTGATCACTTGAGTTAAACTTTCAAACAACTTTTTGAACGATTAAAAATTTTATTTTATTGCGCAGATCATTGGGCAGATTTTAATAAAATTATTCCAAGCACCCGCCTCTTTCAGGGGCAAGATAAACCGTTTTCCATTGAACAAAATAATGCTCGACATTGCCATTGGTTTGCAAGATTTCGCCCCCCCTTGCAAACACACGATCACTTGAGATGCTAGAGGGAACACTGCGTATTTTTGCGGCACTTCACGTTAATAAAACTTTGAAAATTAATCATGCTATCTTTGGTTAAAAGCCTCTATTTTAAAAGTTCGTTACGTGAAAACATGGAAATTATTTTTTCTTCAACTTTTTTTTGTTCTATCAAACTTTGTGCTTTTGCTGGAATAATTCCAAATGCATCATCTTCAGAAATTTGATATTCATCAATCATACTGTGAATTGACTCTAAAAATAAATTATCGTTTTCAGGAAACAAAGCAGAAATTTTTCTTCTGATCTCAAAGCGTTTATTGTTCTTTTCCTTTTTTCTTTGGGCTTGGCTATCTGAGTTAAGAATTTTTAGAACTGTTTCCACAAAATTAGATTTTAAAGCATTTTTTTCTTCGCACACTTCCCAATCTGCTGTACGAAAAATTCCAAAAAGTTTTTGTTCATATTTTTTTCGTTCTTGATCAGAAAAATCTTTTTGATTATTATTGGGAAAAACGCTTAATAATCCATTCATTATTATTTTGTTTTTTTCTTGATACAATTCCGGAAACACTACTAACGCTTTACGTAATATATCAAGAGAATTTTTTTTATTTTCCAAATTTCTCTGAGTCTTTATACGAAAAAAATTCGTATACATTTCTTCAAGAAAATTAACTCTCTTAAGCTCCTCTTGGCCGTTTTTAAAAGAATAATTGTTCAAAAAATATTTTAAAATTCTGGCCAATTGTTCTTCAGAAAAACTTTCTTTTTTAAACCGATCTAAGATTTCCATAACACCGCCTACATAATGATGATTCTCTATAAAAAAGTTCTTTCTAATCCAATGCCCATTTTTAATATTACCAACAAAAAGGCTCGAAAGATCCCATCCAAAAATATATGGAAAACATTTTTTGTATTGTACTGAACGATAATTGTTTGATCTTTCTCGTAGAACAATTTTTGTTTTGTTCAAACAAAACTCAAAAAACTCTTCAACACAAAAAAAGTTTACTCTATTTGGATCATGTTTTTCTATAAGATCTAAGTGATGTTTTTCTATAAGGTTAAAAACAAATAAAGATGAATCTCCAAAAATTTTTTGTAAATCAAGCAAGGAATTTTTTATGTTGAAAAGCATATCCCGTTTGTAAACAGAAGAATCAACAAGCATAGGCAAACTCTTCTTTTTATACCGATCCACTATAGAAAGAACTTTCGAATAATTTCTTGATGCTTCTTGAACAACCACATCAAGCTTATCATCTTTTATTTTTTGAATATTCATATCTAAAGCTAAAGAAAATAATTTTTCTAATTCTGCAAAAGTGTTTGGTATTGCAAAAATCTCATTGATCTGAGGTTTTGAGAAAAAAAAATGTACAAACGTGTCTCTTAAAATCTTAGATGCATCATATTCTGAAAGAGTATTTTCTTCTTGAATCCTTGTTTCTAATATTTTTCTAAAATTTTTAGAATATTTATCTTCGAATGAAGAAAAAAGAACAGTTAACTGTGATTGCAAAGAGGCATTATCTCCATCTTCATTAACTTCATCATGTAACAAAACATCTAAATTTACATCAAGACCTGTATTAAAAGATAATGCGTTAATAACAAAATTTGCATTTTTAGGCTGAATACCCCCATAGTTATCGGGGGCAGTTTTTTGAAAACTGTTCCAGAATTCGTTTAAACTAAATTCATACGCAATTAAACCGGAAAGCCCCCATTTTTCTCTTATTTTTTTTAACATAACGGGAATATCTTCATAAATTTTTTCTTCTTTTGATTCAACCGCATAAGACTGAGTTGGAATCATTTTTTTGCAATCATTAATTATTTTTTCAATTTTAATAGAAATTCTTTCTTTTATTCTTTCGAATTCTTCTTCCTCTTTTGGTGCTACATTTTCTTCTATTTGTTGATTACGCCAAGCATACGTATAAAAAGGGCTCGCCACAAAAACTATAAACAGCAGTTTAATTTTAGAAAAATTTTTCATTTTTAGTAAAAACATTAAAATTCTACTTTCAAAATATTAACAAAACTATAATATTAAGTCAATTACAGAAAAATCTATCTAAAATTTTTAATAATAATTAACACGGCGCAAAAAGTCACAAATTTTTAATAACAATTAACGTAGCACAAAAAAGTCCAGAAAATGCACTTTAAATAGGCTGATATATACCCCCCTATAGGTTTTATAGCTTAAAAGTTTTTTTCTTGATTATCATTATATTGCCTTCATCTTTTTATTTTACTTTAGCTATACACTTGGAACGTGCTTTTTTCCAGAACAAAACCCCACCAAGCTTAAGATAAAAAGGTTTGCAAAAATGCCATCCACTCTTCTTCTGTGAGGGTTTGAATTTTCAACTCTTTTGCTCGTGCATATTTTGATCCGGGTTTTTCTCCCACTACTAGATAGTGTGTATTTTTAGAAACCTGACTTCCAATTGCTGCACCAAACCGCTCTGCTTCTTTTTCAAAATTCTGACGAGTTCCGTGCTGAAAATGCCCAGTGAAAACGACTTTTTTCCCCTGCAAGGGTAAAAAAACTTGAATTTTTTCATTTTTTTTAAAAGAAAGATAAGCTAAAATTTTTTGAATTTGTAAAGAGTTGTGATAAAAAAAATTCGCAATAGATTCAGCTAATACAGCCCCTATTCCTTGCATTGTGATTAATATTTCTTGTAGTACCTCTTTTGGCATCGTAATTAATGTTTCAGGAGAAAAATTTTTTGCCAAAAGTGCTGCTGTAACCTTTCCTACGTGCGGAATACTTAAGGCGTAAAAAAATGATTCTGCTGAAATATTATTACGTCGATGCTCAATAGATCGCAGAACTCCTTCAACGGATTTTTCCCTCCATCCTTCTAACGTTAGCCAATATTCTTTGTGCTGAGATAAAGTAAAAAGATCTACTAGCTCTGTTAAGATTCCTGCTTGATACAATGCACGAACGTTTTGCGGTCCTAATCCTTGAATGTCCATACCTTCCTTAGAAACGAAATGATAAAGAGACCAAATTTTTTGAGCAGGACACTTTAATCCAGAAATACATCGCCATGCTGACTCTCCTTTTAAACGTATCACAGAACCTTCGCACGCTGGACAAGAGGAAGGAAAAACAAATCTTCCATTGTCTTCAGAAGAATTGTTTCTGTATTTAGGATAGACCACCTCACAGACTTGAGGAATGACGTCTCCTGCTCTTTGAATGCGTACCCGATCCCCTATTCGAAAATCTTTTTTTAGAATCTCATCTTCGTTATGTAAAGTTGCACGCGTGATCTGAACCCCCCCCAATAAAACAGGAGACAAAATCGCCACTGGCGTTAATATTCCTGTGCGTCCTACCTGAATTTGAATATCTTCAAGCACTGTAATACTGCTTTGTGCAGGAAACTTATGCGCAATGGCAAAACGAGGACTTTTTGCGCGATATCCTAGATGATTGCTGTGTTCCCAATCATCTACTTTATAAACAAGTCCGTCTATTTGGTAATCTAAAGACTCTCTTTCTAGTGAGATTTCCTCAAAATATTTCAGTAACTCTTTTGCTGTTTTTCCAAAACCGCAAGATAGAGGCATATAAAATCCCAATGATTTTAGTAATTTCATGGCATTACTGTACGAAGATTCAATTTGAGGCCAAACTCCATGAACAGCAAATTTTAATCCTCTGTGCATTGTGTGCGCAGGGTCCAAATGGCGCAAAGCTCCTGCGGCAGCATTTCTTGGATTAGAAAAGCAAGTTTCTCCTTTTTTATACCGATACTGATTAAAAGCTTCAAAATCACGTGATTCAATGTACACCTCTCCCCTTATTTCTAAATCCTCTGGAATGGAATCAAAGGTGATCTCAAAAGGAATATTGCTGATATGCACTATGTGCTTTGTAACATTTTCTCCGACTTTACCATTTCCCCGCGTTGCAGCAGAAACTAGTCTTCCTTTTTTATAATGGAGCGCTAAAGTCAATCCATCAATTTTTCCTTCAACAACGTAGCAAATTTTTTCTTTTTCCTGAGCTTTAGATGTTCGGGTTACAAATTGTTCAACTTCTTCAAAGGTATACACACTATCTAAAGAATATAAAGGAAATAAATGAGTAACTTCTTCTGCATCATCTTGTAACTGCACATGAATTTTTTGTGTAGGACTTTCTTCGTTTATTAGCTCAGGAAAGCGACTTTCTAGTTGCACTAACCGCCGATACAACGCATCATAATCTTCATCAGAAATAAGGGGAAGATCTTCTTCGTAATATAAACGGTTATGCATTCGAATTTCTGAAACTAATGAGTTCCACTCATCTTGAATGTCAAAGGGAATACCAGAATTTTTTACCATCTGCCCGTTTAAAAAATACACAGGATTTAAATTTAGAAAAAATCCAACAAAAGGTCAAGAAGTCTTGCTTTTCAGTGATTTTTCCTTAAATTAAGGGAAGAGATCACATACATCTTAATAGCTTAAAAAGTTTCAGAAATTTATAATACACAAAATTTTAGTAAAGGCACCTTTTCTATTTTTTTTATTTTTATTTTGCCTTTCTTCTTAAATTATTCTATCTTTATTGAAATTTAACTAACACTCATTCCTGAACTATTAAACGCATATTTTTTTCCGTTTTTGTCCTCAATATGCGAAATCTTTTTTAGATCTTCGGGAACCTTTAATTTTCTTGTGTCCTTACCCAATTCTTCTGCACTTTCCAGTTCTAATTCACCTGCATCAGTTTTTTCAACAATTTTTCCATCTACAACTTCGATATTTCTTTGGTTCCACGCGTTTCTTAATCGCCAATCGTTTTCTAAGTCAGTAATTTTTTTAAAATTGTTCACACTTTCTGAATCTTTTCTTTTGTAATTTTGTATCTGATTTTTTAAAGTAAATGCAGAAAGTTTGTTTTTATATTCTTCAGTCAATAAATCTTTCAATTCTTGAAAAAAACTTGCTTTTTTTTCTAAACTTTTAACAGTGCTTTCAGTTTCTTTTCCTCCTTCTGAGTTTTCCGAATGTTCTTTCGCATTGTTTAGATAAAAAGATATATTTTCTTGAATTTTTGTGAACAAAAATTCATTTTTTAAAGATTGTTTTATGTATTCTTCTTTAGAAGACAGAGTTTCGTATTTGTTTAGAGAAACTTTTTTACACCAATTTTCCACGGAACCTTTGTTAATCTCAATTATCTTTTTTACCGTATCTAAAATTTTTTCTTCGATCTTTTGTTTTTCCGATTCAAGACTCTTATAGTCCATTCCCCCTAAAAATGAGGCTCATTCAGAAATTTTTTCCTCTATTTAAGAGCTTTGATCGAAACTAGGAGTGTTTTTATTGAGTGACACCCCTTCAAGTAGAGTCTCTTTTCTATACTGTATTTGATTTTTTAATTCCTCTACGCTTTCTTTTTGAGCATAGACGAATGCGATATTTAAAAATAAAAAGCTAAAAATTTTTTTCATCATTATTTTTTTATTTAACTCATCTTGATGATTATGTAATACTGTTTTTATTTCTCACCGTTATTGATTTAAATTGCTGATTCCGCTTTTGTACACGCAGTATCGGTAATGGATTGTATTCCAAGATAAATCTTTGTTTTGGATTATAGCGGACCCAACATAAAAGTGAAGTAATCCAGTGCGAACAATATAAAATATTTATAATTGTAGTCACTATAAGATCTGGAATAGAGATAAATAAATTAATTTCGTGTCCAGCCTTTTCCAGAATTTTTTCGTCTTTTTCCCCTTATGAAAAATGGAAATCTATGACAAGTACACTTTTACCCAATCGTCAAAAATAGCTGCGTTAAGAGTATTTTAAACCAATCTCACAGTAAGAGGCTCCCTATTTAATACCACACCAATTACGCTGGTTCTGCTTTTTACCCTCCGTCATGGGTTCCAAAACAAAAAACTCATTTAGGAAACCACGAGTTCTTGGCATGTCATAAGCAAATCCGCTTTCATCGATAAAAATGATAGAGCTGAATAAAATCCCTATACTTATGAAGTTTTTCCAAAATGCAGATCGTTTTTCTGCGTGAGATGATTCAGGTTTTTATAGGTAACTTCAAAAGCATACATATACCAAATCAAACTGAAAGTGTTGGACTAATGCGTTAAAAGTTGTCATTGACGCGGTCGACAAGATCCATGGTGATGTTGTCCCAGGTTTGGTCGAAAAAAATACAGCATACTCTTGCAAAACTCTTTGGCAGAGACGAAAAATCGATTGTTGCGCACATTTCATTCTTCTCTGGTTTGGGCTAGGGAGGGCAAATAATGCACTTCAATCCCACTTTCTTTCGCTGCGTTTTGGAGGTCAGAGCTTGTATTATAAGGTTCTTGATCCAAGATCAGGT
>NZ_ARPM03000061.1:6928-8525 GCF_000388175.3 Holospora undulata HU1
AAGCGTCGGTTCTTTTCTTGCCGATGCTGTGTTCTTAACGCAACACGATCTTCTTCTGTCAGAAATCTTTGCATAAAAAAAATTATTAACACATAAAATTAAACTTTTAAACTATTTCATTCAGCATGAGTATATAAAACACCCCCACAATAAGTTATTTATCTTATTTATTTTTGGGGGGAATTTTAGAGAGAGTTTTAGTTAATTGTGGGGGTATTTGGGCAGTGGGGGCACTATAACGTTAATATTTGTATGAACTTTTTATTTCTTTGTCAAGTTGTTTTCTTCTAAAAAGATTCCTTTTCCTTCTAGCATTTTTTTATATTCTCCATACTCTTTTGCCAGTTTTTTAAAACTTTTTATGTTGGCTTTATCTGCGTTTATTTCTTGCAGAAGGTTCATTTGTTCTAGCTTAGCTGAGGAGGTTTTTTCACGAAGTAATTGTTCTTTCTTTTTGAAGTCTAATATTTTATCGTTCAAGGCTATGGATTTTTCATTGCATTCTTGTTCTGTAAGTATTTTTTTACTGGTGTTCGTGTTTAAAGGCACATATTCCTCCAAACCTTCTAGAAGGTTTTCTTCATCTGAATTTTTTTTTACGGTAGTGGTTCGTTGGGGGGTAGGCGTGCTCATCACTGTCATGTTTGCGTTGCTTTTCTGTTGAGAGGAAGCATTTCCTGTTACTGAAACAGTTGAGGAGCCTTCTTCACCAGCAAAGCAGTTGCCTGCTATGAATATAAATATTAAAGTAAAATGTTTTATTAGCATTTTTGTTTTTTGTTTTTTTATATAAGTTCATTTTATTATAAAAAATATAATTTTTTACTTTGTATATCTAAATCAGTATAAAAAAATTACGAGAGAAAGAATTGAAATAAGAGATCTATTGAACAAGTTAATGTTCTTCTTATATGTTTGGGTTGGGCCCACTTTTTCTCAATAGGATTGAGATCTGGAGAATAATGAGGCAAATAAAGCAAACTATGCTCCGCATCTTCTAGCATCTTTTGCATAGCTTTCACTTTATGGAAAGTGGTATTATCCATAAGACTACCGCTTTCTTTTGGAAGGTTTGGTAATAAAATCTGCTGCACCAAAGATGTATCCCCAATCAAACTGAAAGTGTTGGACTAATGCGTTGAAAGTTGTCATTGGCGCGGTCGACAAGATCCATGAGATGTTGTCCCAGGTTTGGTCGAAAAAATTGCAGCATACTCTCGCAAAACTTTTTGGCAGAGGCGAAAAATCGATTATTGCGCACATGTTCATTCTTCGATGGGGTTCAGGTTTGGGCTTATAAGAGGGGGGGTAATGCACTTCAATCCCACTTTCTTTCGCTGCGTTTTGGAGGTCAGAGCTTGTATTATAAGGTTCTTGATCCAAGATCAGGTGAATTTTAGGCTCTTTTGGGGATAAGCGTCTTTCAGCTGATCAAACGTCTTCAAGGTTTTTAAGGACACTACCGTAAGGCGCATGTGCGTCACTCCCATCAGGTTCATGCGTGTCGTTGCCATGGTGGGGCATAAGTGTTGAAAGTGGTAGAGATAGATATTATGAGTATAAAGTTTTAATTTTATAATGATGTATTGATATATGG
>NZ_ARPM03000060.1 GCF_000388175.3 Holospora undulata HU1
TTGTTTTAACACTTTGTGAATGATGCTATAGCTGGGATTCTTACTCCTTTCATACTTAATTCGGCTTGTCTTAACAAGTTCATGCATTACTTTTTCCCATACCCCCTTAATCCTACATCGTCTATAAAACAATGTACCGTCGAATATGGTGGAAAATCTTTTGGTAGAATGCACCATTGATAACCGCTCTTGATTATATAACATACTGCATTACCCCCCTCTTTTTTGTTGTATTTGCTTCTATTGCCGCTATCAAAATGATGCTTTATCACTTCCCACTCTCTCTTTTAAATCGCTTGGACAATTCTTCTTCTACACCTTCAATCCTTTTATATCACACTTTTTTATTCATGAATACAGGTTCTAAATTACTATGTCTGGCTTACAAAGGGAGTTACATCTTGGGTGCAGCAGATTTTATTAGAACCCTTCCAAAAGAAAGAGTTATTGTTCTGGATAATGCCATTTTCCATAAAGGGAAAGCTATGCAAAAGATGCTAGAAGATGCGGGTCATAGTTTGCTTTATCTGCCTCCTTATTTTCCTGATCTCAATCCTATTGAGAAAAAATGGGCCCAAGCCAAAAATATAAGAAGAACATTAACTTGTTCAATAGACCTCTTATTTTAATTCCATCTCTCGTAATCTTTTTATACTGATTTACCTGTAGTGTTAATACCAAATTGAAATTGCTTAAAAACTTCTGAAAATATAAAATTTTCTTAGGCTTTAATGGAAAAAACTTTTAGAAAAAAAATCCATAGAATAGGTCGTAACTTAAATACTAAAAAAACTTAACTTATTGTGATCATCTTTCGTATACCGCAGAACAAACTGTTCTAAGATGTATTAATTATCCTAAACGGGCTTTTAAAAATAGCCCGTTAAGAAAAACACACTTTCTTACTGCTCAAAAAATCCTAAGAAAATAAGATATTCCCCCTTAATCTTCATCCAAAAAATGAATTAATGATTTGGAGCGACTAGGATGACGTAATTTTCTTAGCGCTTTTGCTTCAATTTGACGAATACGTTCTCGTGTTACATCAAAGCTTTTTCCAACATCTTCTAATGTGCGCTCTTCTCTGTTTCCCCCAATACCAAATCTTAACCTTAAGACCCTTTCTTCTCGTGCGGTTAATAACGACAAAGCTTCCGAAAGTGCATCTCTTAAATCATTCATTACTGCAGCATTAATAGGAGAAATAGCAGTCTCATCTTTTAAAAAGTCTCCTATATGGCTGTCTTCTTCATCTCCTACAGGAGTTTCAAGACTGATAGGTTCTTTTGAAATTTTTAAAATTTTTTGTATTTTTGCCAAAGAGTACCCCATGCGTTCGGCAAGATCTTCCGGGCTTGGTTCTCGACCTGTTTCATGAACAAACGCTCTAGAAATTTTTAACATTTTGTTGATGGTTTCTATCATGTGTACAGGAATACGAATCGTGCGTGCTTGATCTGCAACAGATCTGGTGATTGCTTGACGGATCCACCATGTGGCGTAAGTAGAAAACTTATATCCTCTACGGTATTCAAACTTATCAACAGCTTTCATTAATCCAATATTTCCCTCTTGAATTAAATCTAGGAACTGGAGACCTCGATTGGTATATCTTTTAGCTATGGAAATCACTAAACGAAGATTAGCTTCGATCATTTCTTTTTTTGCTTGCTCTGCATCGTGTTCCCCTGTTTGAACAGTTTTTATAATCTGTCTTAGCCGTGCTAAAGGAACTCCTGACCGTATTGTGATGGCATCAATATCTGAAAGAATTTTCTCAATTTCATCTTTTCCTTTTGTAATAACCGCTTTCCACTTGTCTGAGGGAGCCTTTTCTTTAAGGTAAAGCCACCATTGTCTTGGGGCTTCTCCATTATAAGAAGCTAGGAAATCTTTTACCGAAACGCCGTTAGCTTCGCATAATTTTAAAATTTTCGAATCACACTTTAGCAATGCTTTTTGCAAATCTAAAACAAGCTCAATAAGATCTTTTATGCGGCCACTTTGCAATCGAAGACTTGAAAATATTTCAATAATTTCTTTAAGTGAAGCTTCGTTTTCAATTCCTGCTTGAATTTTATCTCGCACAGCACGAAACTTACTTAAAGTTCCTTCCAATAAATGACTTTCGTTTACCCATAAATCATCTTTTTCTATCAACACATCTTCATCTAATTTTTCTTCAGCTTCTGCCAATAGAGTTGCATCCTCATCATCTATTTCTCTATTAATATCTCCAAGAATTGGAGATATTTTTGGAGAATTAGCATTTTCTGTATTAGAAAACGGTTCTAGGGAGGAAACTTTTTTGTTTAGCTTTTTTTCTAACAAAGATTCTTTTTCTAGTAACTCTTCTAATCCGTCTTTTTCTTTTTTTTCTTTTTCTGCGTCAACACTTACACTTAAGACTTCTGTTAGCGCCTCGTCTACGTTATTTTCTAAGTCTACAAGATAGCGCAGCGTAATAGTTCCCTCTTCTAACCCCTTAATCCACTGATCTAATACTGAAAACAAAATAGGACTGCTGCACAACCCGGAAACAACCATATTCTTTCCTGCTTCTATGCGTTGAGCGATTGCTACTTCTCCTGTACGAGATAACAGTGGCACTGACCCTATTTCTTTTAAATAAAGTCGAACAGGATCGTCCATACCAGGAAGTTCTATTTCTTCTTCTTTGGAATCTTCTAAGGGGCTTAGCTCTAATTGTTCGGAAAGTAGCGTATCTTCTAGGGTGATTCCTATTCCAGCATCTTTTAGCAGCTGAAGCATTAGTTCTTTGGCTTGGATCGTAAAATCTTGAACAGCAAACAACTTATTTAAATACTTTTGACTCAAAAATCCCTGTTCTTTACTTTTTACAAGCAGAGCTTGAAGTAAATAGCACAAACTATTTTCTCCTTCACGCTCTTCTTCTTCATCTAGCTCTTTCAGCTGGTCTAAAAGATCGGAATCTAAAGTATTAATTGTAAATAATTCGTTATCTGATTCAACAGAATCAGAAGAGTTAAGTATTAAAGGGTCGACTTCCGAATCATGAATATCTAAAACATTTGTAAAAACAGAATCTTCTAGCCCCCCAGAACTTAAGCCTACTTCTTCAAAAGAAAGATCGTCTTCTATGATGGATTCTTTATCTTGGATACAGGACATAATGTTTTACTCCTTTTTTAAATTTTTTTTTAAAACTTTTTCTACGATGATAGAAAAAGTTGACAGACAATAGGGATTATAGTCTAAATAAGCTCATCTTTAAATGTTAGTAATTTAAGTTCTTCCCATTCAGAAAAAAGTAAATGAGATTGATCCTTCAAGCGATCACGCATGTCTTCTAAATGGTATTGTGTTTGATGTGCGTTAAACAATTCTATCCATTGCGCTTGAAGGGTATTAAGGTCTAAATTTTGCCAAAATGCTAAATGGGGAGTTACACGCTGAACAAGGTCTTTATACCAAGAAGCATCAGAACAGTCTAAAAGTGTTGGCGGATGATGGCAAGAGTCAAAACTATTTTCTTGAAGCGCCTGCCACTGAATAAGAGCTTCTTTAAGGGGGACATATACTTGGGGACAATAAAGTTGAGCCAATATCTCTTGAACTTGTCCCAACAGCCCGGGAAATATGCATAACGCTCCCAATAAAATTTCTATTCCTAATACCAAAGAAACTGAACAAGGAGCCGTTTTGTTTTTTTGTGAAGAAAAACGCTTTCCATAAAATCGCTCTTTAAAAAAAGACTGATAAGCGCGTTTTACTTCAGAATTTTTTATAATTTCTGTTTGTTGTTTCCATAAAAGCACAGCTTTTGCCCGACGTTCTGGAACTAATAGAACTTCTTGAGAAAAAATATGATGATAAAGCACCTCAGAAAGGGGCGCGGCATCTTTGATAATTTTTTCCATAACATCCCACCCTTGATAATGAATGATACTTTGAGGATCTTGCCCCAAAGGAAGCTCTGCTATACGTAACGTATTACCAGGGGTTAAAAGAGGTAAGGCTGTGCATATTGCTTTGTATGCTCCTGTTTTTCCTGCCGCGTCTCCGTCAAAGCATATAACAGGTTCTGGTGTTACTTTCCAAATCATGTGGAGGTGTTCTGCAGATAAAGCAGTTCCAAGACACGCTACTGCTGGCATACGCTTCCAAAACGCAAGAGCATCAAGGTACCCTTCCACCACAACACAAGGTAGGTTAGATTTTAAATTTTCTATTCCATAAAGGATTTGATGTTTAATGAATAAAGATGTTTCTGGAGAGTTTAAATATTTAGGCATTTTTTGTTCTTGTAAACTTCTTCCTCCAAATCCCAAAATTTCTCCCCGAGCATTGAAAATAGGAAAAGTAATTCGTCCTTCAAAAAAATTTCTGTGATATTGATCAGTAATCAGTCCAGCTTTTATCAATGTATCAGAAGATATATGGGACTTTATAGTTTGCATAACTAAAGCATCACACCATCCCAACTTAAAATGTTCTTGACAAGAAAAAGAAATCCCTCTATTTCCTAAGTAATTTTTTGCAAATTCTTGATTTTTTAGAGCTTCAATAAAATATTCACATACATGCATCAAACATTCTTTTAAATCAGTATCTTGAGGTTTAATGTAGGAATATTGATTTTTCCATGATTGAATATTGGCTTGCTCTGCAAGCTTTTGAATCGCTTCTATTGTAGTGATGCCTTCGATATTTTTCAAAAAATCTATAACATCCCCATGAGCTCCGCATCCAAAGCAGTGATAACTGCCTTTTACTTCTTGCACGACAAAAGAAGGACTTTTTTCTTTATGAAAGGGGCATAGTGCGCTCCAATTATTTCCCTTTTTTTGTAATTTAATGTAGCCAGATACCAGGTCAACAATAGAAATTCTATGACGAATTTGTGAATAAATTGAAATGTCCAATCTTTAGTTTTTAATTAATCAGAGCTGTCTTTAGAATACACCAATTTTAGAAAAAAACCCATAATACTCTTAAGATAAAGCTGATTTTGGTTAATAGTAATTTTTTTGAATTAGGCTTATTTTTTTGTATATTAAGAACCTATTTTTATAGATCAAGCTAATCATCTTAACAAAATAGATAAAATCATCGATCATGACAATGTTTTCAGCTACTTTAGCGACCTTATCTTAAGCTAATGTATAATGAAGCATACTCCCCCTCACTTTTTTTCAGGTAGTTTAAAAGATCGCTGAAATCAAAGAGTAAGAGTTTATCTTTGATCCACCTGAGTCCCCTTGTGAAGTATGAATAACAAAGGTGCTCTGACTGTTTTTTTGTAAGCAATTTCTTGTGTAAGGCCCGTTATAGAAGCGTATACAATAGCAACAGCGACAATGGTCATAAGTTTGGAAAGTCTTCCCAAATCTTTCATAGGGGGATTTTCAAGGGTAACCCCTTGCGTT
>NZ_ARPM03000059.1 GCF_000388175.3 Holospora undulata HU1
AATTGCAATTGGGTTCATATCTGGCTTACAGGGGATTACATCTTGGGTGCTACCAAACCTTCCAAAGGAAAGCGGCAGTGTTATGGATAATGCCATTTTCCATAAAGGGAAAGCAGTGCAAAATATGCTAGAAGATGCCATAGTTTGCTTTATTTTCCTCATTATTCCCCTGATCTCAATCCTATTGAGAAAAAATGGCCCCAAGCCAAACATGTAAGAAGAACATTAACTTGTTCAATTGATCACTTATTTCAATTCCATTTTTCGTAATATTTTTATACTGATTTAGCTGTATCTCATCTAAGCCTGGTTGTATTTGACTTTCTAATAATTTTTTTTAAAGTTTTGTTCCAGTTTTTTTTATGTTTCTTTCATAATCCTTTGCTATTCTCATATGTTTAAAAAAAAGAAACTCCATACATTAATAATGATTTGTTTTTATACGATTATATTTTGAGTGATATTTTATTTTAATTCTTTGTTTATTATATCAGTTGATGCTGTATTCATGGCAAGAACACAAAAAATAATAAAAATTTTTGTTAACATTTTTATATACACGTTGTTTTATATTAACTATTTTGTAAAAATTATGTATTACAAAAATATTGCTGTTAAAAACAAACCTCCTTCGAGAAACATATGTTTTATAGAATGATAGATATTTTAAGATACGAAAAAATAATAAGCTAAAGCGCAGAACATACATTTGAGGAAGAGCGCTGTAATAGCGCGGAATATGATATCCAGAACTACATTGACGTCTTGGGTAAAGCACCTGAAAACTAGAGCTGTAGATAAGTTAAAGTCACCAGCGGAACATAAGAAAAAAAGTCGGCTTAAATGATACAAAGAATGCGAGTAAGAGGTTGGATAGAAGGAGGACAGTCAACTGACCATCAATAAGGGGCAACAAAAAATAGCAGAACTATTCAAATTCACTATCACAAGATCGACGGTACATAGAGAAATAAAAAAACTTGGTTTAGCTTAATAATTCCGCGCCCTCAACATTTTAAACAAAAAGCATAACAGGTAGCCGAGTTTAAAAAAATATAATAGACATCTTCGGAAACTATCATTTAGGTAACTCGATATTTATAAATAGCAAAGATGATGGGGAATCTTAGCCCAAATTTTTTTCGTCTATTTCTATATTCATCTGCTATGATTTTAAATCGCTTAATCATTCCTATGACATTTTCATTGACTCTTATTTTGCTCGCGAGTTCTTGATTTTTCTGCTTACCCCCTTGTGGTAAAGGGGGGCGTACTTTTCTTTTTTGGTAATTCGGATTTGCGATGCATATTTTGTGTCCCTTGATATCTATGCACCATAGTCTAGATTCCTTAAATAGGCACCGTTTTCCTTTAGAAAACCGTACTACTTATCACTTGTTTTATCTGTTTATCACCCACAATTTGCGTCTTTAAGGTGTGTCTTTGCTTTTTACCTGATATTTTTTTCTTGTTATTGCGATTATTCCTTTGCTTGTTTTTTTCCCCTTTTTTTTGGGCTCTACTTTATGTTGCAGTGCGGTCAATTTGTAATGCACCCCACCTGCCCATCTAGTAAGGGGATCTGGTATGATTAGAAAAGTGCGATTTCGAAAAAGATTTCTCGATTTCAATATTTTTTTAAATTATCTCAATCATCTTTTAAAACGCTGAACAAACTTTTGCAGGTGCACTTTTAATGGGGCGATGCGTCTTAGTACCGTTACGGTTTAAGACTACTAGACAAAAGTGATTAATTTCCTTATACTTCCACCCAGTGGTATGCGTGTATTTATGGTATGGCCAAAACAGATATATTAAAGTTTACAGGAGTTGTCTTAGAGTGTTTACCGAATGCGCGTTTTTCTATTCAGTTAGATGGTTCTGATCAAGTAGTCAATGCGTACATTGCTGGGAAAATGCGTACTAATCGTATTATGGTTTCTGTTGGAGACAAAGTGTTAGTTGAATTCAGTCCTCACGATTTGTCTCAGGGAAGAATTCGGTATCGGGAACGTTAACTTTTTTACTTTAGGGTATTTTTCCATTGTAATCAACTGAATTCTTTGAAGTATTTTTTAGAAAGAAAAATAGATAAAAATTTTGTTGCATAGGACAGTTCATTCTAAAAAATCAAACAGTTAAAGTTAATCGGTGTTAAAGGCGATTGTTAAAATCTGACTTTTTAGTTTTGGTATAAAATAAAAACTTTAGATTGATTTTGCACGTTTAAGAAAAGTTTATTATTTGTTTTTTTGGTGTATTGACTATGCTATTTATTTTATAATAACTAGAAGAGTAGGATTATATGTCTGTTTCACTATGAAAAAAAGAGTATCTTTTTGTTGGTTAAGTGTTTTTTGGGGGCTTTTTTTTCAAAGCTCTCTTCAAAATATTTATGGTGTTTATCAAGTTGACGGCACCAGTGTTAAACTAGATGCTGTGAATCGCGCCCTGTCTGATATTCTAAAGGCGACTGATTTTAAATTGGAATCTGTTGAGCGTATTGCAAAAAATGCAAGATACGTTCATTCCTGCTTTGATGACCAAAAATTTTTAAACCGTAATACTTGTGAGGAAAATGAGTTAAAAAACGCGTTTAAGTCTGTTGGTCCAGTTCGCCTTTTCACTGTTCTTTTTAATTTAAGGTGCATTGATCCGAAATTTACTTGTTATGCTTTAAAAACCTTGTGCTCTTCTGACCCTAATATTCTAATAAAAAATTTTATTTGTCTAACAGAGCGTGTTATAAGAAGTCCTAGTGAAAATCTTTTTGATCTTTTAGGAAAAAGTTTAGCCATTTTGGATTATGCTTTTCAAAAAAATTTTGTTAATGGCATTGTTAATAAAAAAATTATTCATAATGCCTTAGATAACTTAGAAAAATCTAGAGAAAATGCATTAAGCAATGCGTTGCTGGCGTTATTGAACTTAAAAGAAGAAAAAGGTTCTTATCGTCTAGTTTACGGGTGCCATGCCTTTAATGCCCTAAAACGTTTTTCTGTAGTAGAAAAATTAAGCGCAAATGCAGATTGTTTTTTTCGAGTTTTTTTTGCGTTACACGATGCGTTCAACCGTATTCAGATAAAGAAAAAACAATGGGCTTTTCCTTTCCGAGGACTTGAGGAATCTGATCTTTTATGCTTGAAGTCTCCTTTAGATGCTTTACTAAAGAATATTGATTTCAAGACTTTAGAAAATATTTTGACTTTTTCACTAAATAAAGGAAGATCTACCCATTATGATCTTCCTTGGTCTATTTTGAGTGCGGATGATCTAAATTTTTCCAACGACTTTTCCAGAGTTTTAAAAATTTTAAATCTAAGAGATGCAGAAAGATTAAGCAATGCTTTAAGTAAGGCCTTTGACGAGGCGACTGATGATCATGAACTTTTGCTCGATGATGGAAATTTCGAAACATTACAAAGAGCGTTAATTCGTAAGATCAAAAATATTGAGTTGTTTTTTGAAAACAGAACGATAACGTTTGCTATTTTTTACGTTAACAAAAACCCTGTTTCTTTCCATTGCTCTAACAGATTACTAAAATTTATTATGGAATCGGTTAATTCTCTTCCTACAGAACACCAAAATTTATTTATCGAAAAAATTTTACCAAAACCTGAAGACGCTCCTAAAAGTTTAGAGCTTTTTTCACACTATTTAAGTCTAACAAAAACTTTTTTTCTCACTCTGCCTGAAGAGTTAAAAAAAAGAGTTCGCTCTAATCTTTCTTGCATATTTGTGAACAAAGAATTTAAATCGTTCTTAGTTTTTAAAGACTTAATCGATCAAGAGCGGTCTGAAAATAAGCTTAGAGATTATGACGATCAATACAAAACATTAAGCAAATATTTAAAATTTTTGAATGATTTACAAAAAAGCGATGATTTGCCAGATAAACAAGCTGCTTTAGATTTTTTTGATAAAAATTTTATAAGAACAAAAGAAGAAGATAGTTTTTCATATTTTTTGTACCTATTGGAAACGTTTTCTCCTGAACATTACATTAAACACTTAAGATCGTTGAACAGTTTTAAAATGAAAAAACTGAACAAAGCTTTAGAAGAAGCAAAAAACGAAAGATCTGGAGAGTTAAAAAAAGAAATGAATGAGCTTGATAAAATTTTTGAAAGCTGCGGGATAGATGTTGAAGAATTCAACTCTGGTCACCTAAAAAGACTAATTGATCGGGATGAAAAGATTGAAATTGATGAGATTTCGAATTTTTTGAAAATCAATGACAACGAAAAATTATCTCAATTGCTTGGAAAAATAGAAAAGTTCTTTTCTTTTTACAAAAATTTTATAGGTTTTTCATCAAAAATAGAATCGATTCCAAAAAATTTTGATTTAGACAATGACATTTTTTATTTTACGAAAAATACTAGGAATTTCAGTGATAAAACGTGTAATGAGTTTATGAACTATTTAAGTACTCATTACGGAGGAATACAAAATATTCATCAAGAGGTTATAGAGGGAGAAAAAATTGTTTCTGATCAGTTAAAATCTTGGTACAAAGTTTTGTTAGGAGAAATCAATCACAGTGTACAAACAGAAAAATTTAAAAAAAATTTAATCCAACAAGAAAAAAGCACCTATGTTCTCAAAACAATTCCGGATCTTTTGAGGAAATATTTTTATTCAAGGTTAAGCTTTGGTATCAATCCACCATTTTTTTTAGACGAAAAAAAATTTCTTGAAGACTATTATTACTGCCCTTCAGAAGAAAACAAAAATATTTTAGATAAGTTTAGAACTTTTTGTTTAAAAATGTTGAATAACGAAAACTTTCCACGTGAAGAACCTTTTATAGACCACAGTGTGCGTTATAATTTTCAAAAAATATTAAAAGATGATTTTGCCGAACACATCAAAACTTATCAAAAATCAGATGAATACATTTGTGAGGTTTCTATGCATCATCCTTATACCCTGTTAGAACGATTTTTTAAAGAGGCGTATTTGTACAGCAAAAGTAGTAAAAAAGGATGCTCTCAGTGGGTAAATGAAGGGGCAAAACTTCTTTTAATGAACATTAATGGGTATGATTAATAAATGATGGGCCAAAAAATACTATTTAATTGAGAAATGGTTTAAATTTAGAAAAAATAGTGCCTTGAGATACCTTAATTGCAGAAAAGTTTTTTTATTGTTTAAAAAATTATTATTTTCTAGAAAAAAGTTGAATTTTTTAAGTTCAACTAAAATAAACCTTAGCAATAAATTACTTTTTGCTCTTGTAAAGTATTTTTTTTTTGTTATAATGAAGCACACATGTGGAAGGTGTATAGTGCATGACAGCTTCATCAAATCAAGAGCTGCGTTTTTTAGACGAAGCAACTTTAAGCGCATTAAAAGAGTTAATAGAATTGCTGGAAAAGTCTTCTTTGAGTTCTGTGCGTTATGAACAAGAGATTTCTGGTGTCCGGCACTCTGTTGAATTATCAAAGAGAGCTAAAGATTCTAAGTTTCTTGGAAATATCGATCCTTCTTCGTTTTGCGGTCCTGAACCTGTAAAGGAACAGATTTTATCTTCTTCAGAGGGCAGTGTAAGGCAGGATACCTTGTATTGGGTAAGATCTCCCTTGGTTGGTACTGCCTATGTGGCATTAAAGCCCGGTGCGGACCCCTTAGTCAAAGCTGGAGATCAGGTAACGGTGGGAACTCCTCTTCTTATCATAGAGGCTATGAAGGTTATGAATATTATAAAGTCTCCGGTTTCTGGGCGAGTAAAAGAGGTTCGATTTGCAGATGGGCATCCAGTAGAATACGATGAGCAGCTTTTAGGAATTGACACGCAAGCTTAGAACAGTTTTTTGTTTTTTAACTGTATCATTGCGATTTTTTTAGGAAAAAAGTAAAGAGCAAGCCTTTGGTTAATCTGTTGGCTTGCTTTTTTTATAGAGGTAAGATTTTAAAAAAATCATCTGAACTTAATTAAGAGAAAAAGTTAAATTATTATAAATTATTATAATTTTATTCAAAGCCATACAAAGTATTCTTTATTTAATAAAAATGAATAGTTCTTAAGCACATTCATTATTTAACACCCTGCTCCACTTTTTATAAAAATTAAGTGAGATAATTCTTCCGCAGATGCTTGACTTTTGATATCAAATATACGATACTGATCATCGAAGAGGGCCTTTAGCTCAGTGGTAGAGCATCTGACTTTTAATCAGAGGGTCGCAGGTTCAAGTCCTGCAAGGCCTACTCTTCTTTTATAGATTTTTTTTATTAATTTTTTATCTTAACGCTTTTGCTTATTCTTTGGAAAAAGGGACGGTCTCTTCATTTTGGAGGGAAGGGTTATGCTTCCTAGTTCAAGAATCAAATTAGTTTTTGGTAATTAAGCAGCGGAAGAAAATAATTCAGAAAAATTTTTGTAGATTTTTTTCCACAGTACTTTTGCAAGGACTTTAACCCCTTCAGAGTGCTTTGCCAGATGAAAACAGTACTGCTTAAAGTCTAAATCTTCCTGACGGAATCTATTGTTCTTTACCATACAGCGATGCATATTTTCCATCATTAAATCAAAAACAGAAAGTCGATATTTTTTTACGATATACTGGATGATTTTGGGGTACCCGGGATCTTGACAGTAGCTATAAAGTTCTTTCACTAAAATACACCCAAGAAGCTCTTGATTTCTCTCTCTCATCATTCGGCGTATTGCGCGAAAATTCTTATATCCTTTGTGCGTATTAAGTGTCCTTACATACGCTTGAACACTGCGCTCTGGAGTGCTGTATTGATAGCACTCTTTTCCCTTTGTCATCCCAAAATAAGCATTTTTTTTAAGACATCCCAGAGATTTTCCCCAGCCACATTCTTGTATACTTTGGGCAACGGCCATAGAAATAGGGATAACATCTATGCGATCAACCAAATACCTCCAATCAGATACTTTATAATATTCACAAGCTTTTCTCAGAAACTTTTTTTCTTGAGGAGTCAAAAATTTTTTCTGGTGCTTTTTTTTCATAACATTCAACAAAGCCATTCGAGTGTGTAAAATGCGGTAATTTTCTTTCCAAACCCTTAAACACATCAAGCGAATAAATTTTTTTTTTCTATAAGAAAGATTTTGTTTTTTTTCCCACGCACGGTAAGTGCTTTCAATGTCTTTGCAGAGTTTTTTTTCAGAATTTGCAAACAGTGGAGCCAAAAATATTCCTATACTAATCAGAATAATAAAACGATGTATCATCTAATATCTCCTCTACACTTTGAACTTCTGGAATGTAATGCTTAAGCAAGTTTTCAATTCCGTAAGTTAATGTTTCTTTTGAGTGAGGGCACCCAGAGCACGCTCCTTCTAAACGTACATAAACAATTCCTCGTTCCATGTCCATAGAATGAAACTGAATAATCCCCCCGTCTGCTTCTACATTAGGACGCACTCTGGTTGCAATTAATGCCTCAATTTCTTCTATAATGCTTTGTTCATCTTGTGTATAACAGGGAGGCTCTTTTGTGGTTATTTTCTCCAAAGCACAAGATGAGGTCAGTTCCTTTAGGGGAAAATCTGTTCTGTGATGATTTAGGATACACATAACTATACTTTGTAAGAGACCCCAAGGAGTTTCCTCGTCTTTGGTAATAGTCATAAAATCTGGAGCTAAAAAAATATGCTGAATTCCAGGAAGCTCAAAGATTTGCCTTAATACAGGGATGTGTTGAGCTTCTTGTTTGGAAAAAAACGAGATATATTCTCCTGTGGTTACTCCCAAAGGAATAACAAATTTAACGGACAAAGGATTAGGAGTTTCTTGTATTTTTATATCGCCATATCCTAACATTAATCAAACTTGTGATTATTAAAAATAACTTAAGGAAATCATAATACATCGATCACTTTTTGTCAAGTTTTTCGTTTTTTTTAAAACAAATTTCTATAAAATATAATATATAATATCTGTTTTTGTAATGCTGTTAAAATAATCTCAAAAGCAAATCAATTTTTTATTAATATTTTTTTTTAATGAATTGTTGACCTAAAAGAAAAAAATGATTATGTTCAAACAGTAGAATAAAAATTTTTGCGTAACTATTTATGCTTTTTTCTTTGGATGCTTCCCCCCTTACTATGGCATGCCAGCTTGTTAGTTGTGCAAGCGTCACCCCAAGCGATGGAGGAATTTTTGATGAGCTTATAGAATTATTTAGAGCTTCTACAGAACAAATTTTTTGTCTTCAATGGCAAGACACTAAAAATCTTTATATACGTTGGGGAACCAAGGCGCCTCACTTATGTTTTGCAGGACATGTCGATGTGGTTCCCCCTGGCCCTCAAGCTCAGTGGTCTTTTCCTGCTTTTCATCCCACTCACTCACAAGGGTGGATATACGGTAGAGGCATTGCAGATATGAAAGGAGCCATCGGATGTTTTTTACACAGCTTATGGAACCACCTAAAAACTTCCCCTCAAAATGGTTCCTATAGCATCTTGCTTACTAGTGATGAAGAAGGGCCAGGAGTGAATGGAATTCAAAAAATGATCCCTTGGCTTCAAGAAAAGCAAGAAAAAATTGACCACATCCTGATTGGGGAACCTACGGGAAATTTTGTAGGAGAGGTATTGCAAATTGGTCGAAGGGGAAGCATCACAGGAACATTAACCTATCCAGGTATTCAAGGTCACATTGCCTATCCGGACCTGTGTGATAATCCTATGCCCCGTTTCGTTCAGTGTCTTTTTGAGCTTGTTTCGAAAACTTTAGATGAAGGAGACGAAAATTTTGAATCCTCAAGATTTAATCTGATCGGGATAGAGCCTCCAGCGATAGCAATGAACGTGTCTCCTTCTTACGCAAAGGCTCAATTTGGAATTCGGTTTAACCCTTATCAAAATTTTGATTCTGTTTCTAATTATATTCACCATGTTTGTAAAAAGCACGGAAATTCCTACGTTCTTGACCTTACATTGCACGGATCCAGCTTTTTAACACAAGATGTGCTGTGGATAGAATGCGCTTCTAACGCTATCAGTCATGTTACTGGATTGAAGCCAAAATATACAACAAGGGGAGGAACGACAGATGGACGATTCTTAAAAAATTTAGCGCCAGTTTTAGAAATTGGAATGCCAGAAGCTACTATCCATCAAATCGATGAACGTGTGAAAGTAAGCGACTTTCACGACCTTTCTTCTATTTATACACGACTTTTGCAAGAATATGATAAAACGTATTCAAAGCGTTTATAGATCTAAAAAGCACTTCCAAAAAATGTTAAAGCTCCAAATTCCTTAAAATCGGTTTTGCCTTTTTATTCTTTTAACATATCACGCCTTTCCATCCTTTTTCAGTGCATTCAACCATGCGCACTTGTTGAATGCTTTGACGTAATCCTAAATCTGAATCTAAGACAACGCGAATAAAATCGTTAGTGTACCCAAAGGCTCCCTCTTCAATTAAAACAGATTGAATAGTGTTCAGCTTTTTTTTAAGCATTTCTTGGAATAAACGCTGATTTTCTTGACGCAAATGTTTGGCTCGCGCTTTAATTTCAGATTTTGGAAGATGACCATCTAACTTGCTTGCCAAAGTACCTGGACGAGGTGAAAAAGGAAAAATGTGACAGATTCCAAGCTTTGCCTCTTTCATAAAAGATAAAGTTTCTTCAAACATCAATTCTGTTTCCCCCGGAAATCCAGTAATAAAATCGGCAGTAAGATTAATTTCTGGACGAAACTGACGAATACGATGACAAAAATCTAAAGCTTGTTCTGGCGTGTGACGACGCTGCATGCGCTTTAAAATACAAGAGCTCCCAGACTGAAAGCTTAAGTGGAGATGGGGCAACATTCTTTCATCTTGAGCCAACACCTCAAACAAAGGTTCATCTATTTCAATGGAATCCAAGGAAGATAAGCGTAATCGTTTAAGTTCTGGAACTTGCATTAAAACTCTTTTAACCATGCGCCCTAAAGACATAGATCCAGGAAGGTCTTTACCGTAAGCAGTAAGATCTACCCCTGTTAACACAATTTCTTGAGTTTCGCAGCAAAGTAACTTTCGAATCTGTTGTACCACAATTCCCAAAGGGACACTGCGGCTTCGCCCTCTAGCTTTTGGAATATTACAAAAAGCACACCGATGGTCACATCCATTTTGCACTTGAAGAAAAGCGCGGATTTTTCCCTTAAAATGATCAAGAATAGGAAAATCTTCTTGAATGGTGCGTTCTAATGGTCCAACAGACACACGATAAGGAAAATCTTGAATAAAACTTTCTTTTTTTAATTTTCCATCATTTCCGATAACGCGATTAACCTCTGGCATGGCAGCAAAAGATTCAGGATTAAGCTGAACCGCACACCCAGTGGCGATAATGTAAGCATCTGGATTGTTTGCTCTAGCGCTACGTAAAGCTTGATGAGATTGGCGCTCTGCTTCTTTTGTTACTGCACAAGTATTAACAATGATAGCATTCTTCAGGCCGCCTTGAATTGCCAGATCTTCCATGACATGAGATTCGTGAATATTTAACCGACACCCTAAAGTAAAAACTTGAATCCGTGAATCTTCTTTGCGCTTAACATCTGTTTTTGTTTTTTTTTCTAGTTCCATCGCGTAAAAAAATAAGTACTCAAAGAGTATACAGAAAAGCGCAACATATTGTCTAGGGCTGGTCATCATATACTCATGCTGAATGAAATGTTTACAAGTTTAATAATTTTTCTTATGCAAAAATTTCTGAAATAAGATAGTGCTGCGTTAAGAACGCAGCATCGGAAAGAAAAGAACCGACACACAGCAGATTAGGATTAAGGCAGTTTTGTTGACAAGGGGGGGAGCTATCGTCAAATGGCTAAGGCTCTTCTGATTGACGATCAGTCGTTATGTCGGAACTTATCGCACATTTGGAAAGCCATAACGTATATAAAAGTAAGCGATATCTGCGCTTATGTTCTTGAGGCAAGACGT
>NZ_ARPM03000058.1 GCF_000388175.3 Holospora undulata HU1
AATGATGCTATAGCTGGGATTTTTACTTCTTTCATACTTAATTCGGCTTGTCTTAACAAAGTTCATGCATCACTTTTTCCCATACCCCCTTAATCCTACAAGGTCTATAAAACGAATGTACCGTCCATTGACAACCGCTCTTGATTATATAACCTACTGCATTAACACCCTCTTTTTTGTTGTATTTGCTTCTATTGTCATGCTTAGATAATTCATCTTCTACACCTTCAAGCCTTTTATATCACACTTTTTTATTCATGAATACAGGTTCTTAGTAAAAGCAGAGTAAGTAGGCGGGGGGTAAGACACAAAAAGAAGGGATAATTAGGTCTATCCCACGGTTAGGGGGTAAGGGTAAAATAGCCCCAGAGAAGCTAAAGATTCACGTTCAAGCCAATAGAGATAAGAAATGAGCTGAGATAGCAAAGCTATTTAACGCAAGTATTTGTTCTGTATACAGAAACTTAAAAAAGCTAGGATTTAGTTATAAAAAAAGCCTTTACCTATGTAAAAGCACGCGAAAAAAACGAAGTAACTATCAAGACGCTATAAAAGGCATAGCGACTGAAAGCATTGTATACAGTGATGAAAGTGGTATAGAGCTAACGATTTGAGGCTTTTAACTAAAGATAGTATGATAAATTTTCAATGTTTTATTAACGTGAAGTACCGCAAAAATACGCAGTGTTCCCTCTAGCATTTTAAGAAATCGCGTGTTTGCAAGGGGGGCGACGAAATCTTGCAAACCAAAGGCGGTGTGGAGCGTTATTTTGTTCAATGGAAAACGTTTTATCTTTTCCCTGAAAGAGGTGGGGGCTTGGAATAATTTTATTAAAACCTACCCAATGATCTGCGCAATAAAATAAAATTTTCCATTTAATTTTCCATTTTTTTAATCGTTCAAAAAGTCGTTTGAATGTTTGACCCGAGTGATCACCAAATTCCCAATCGATAAACCGTTTTCCAGCACGATCACAGACTTTATAAATCCAAATTTTTTTCTTCTTTTTTTTAATAATTCTTCATCGACTTCCTTGACAATGCCTTTGTCTTTTGGGGATAGCTCAATTTTGGCGCATAGCCTTGATCCTAAGGTGCTCGCCCACTTCAAAACAGCGCTCACGCTGACACCAAAACGCTGAGCAATTCGGTTCATTGACAGGCCGCTTGCGTATAAAACAAGGGCTTGGAGCTTGTCTTTCTTGGGCACACCTCGTGAAATTTTTTCCACATCTTTTACATTTGTACCGCTGCCCCCTCGAACAAAACGGCTTTTAAAGCGATCCGAACATTCACAAAATTTACATACAATAATTTTTAGAGACTTTTAAAAGACTTCCTTTACTAATTCTAACAAAAAAGATCTTTAGTTAAAAGCGTCCTTTTATATGATTTTAGCTATATAGGATAAATATTTAAATAAGTTTTTTGAATTTGTCTTTAATATTATCGAATATTCCTTTGTTTTCATTTTTGAGATTCTCTTCAACATAATCTGTTAATTTTTCTTTTACTTTATCTGCATTTTTTATATCTTCTTTGATTTCAAGTATTTTGTTTTCCATTAAAGTTTTCACAGCAATTGCATTTAAAGAGTTAGAGGTGTTTTTATAATTTTCTACAATAAAATTTATTTCTTTATTATTGATTTTTTCTATTACCTCATAAAAATCTGAGAAAGCTGATGACCACTCTTCAAAATACTTACTATCAAAGCCGTACAAATGACTTTGTTTAAAAAGTATATAGGTTTCCATTAGCTCAGTTTCCTTAATAGTTATAGTAACTTTTGAACTAATTTCTTTTTGATAAATTTTAAAATCTTCCACGACTTGTTTTATTGCTGGATCATCAAAAAATTCATTTTGTTCAAAAATAGAAATTATTGTTTCTACTTTTTTCAAACTTTCTCCCTTTATTATCATATGAAAAAGATTTAGAAAGTATTTTTCTACATACTTCGTATACTCTAGATCTTGTTTTTCTGATCTATATTTACTTATAACTTCTTTTATAAAATATTCGAATTTTAAATAAATTTTTTCTAAAAGGGTCCTTTTTTCTTGTGGAGTAATAAAAGATTTAGCTTCCACTTTCTTGATTTCTTTTTTTAAATCTTTACTAAAGGTTGCTTCCGTTCTTGTATTAACAAGTATCATAAAGAGAAAAATACTTTTTTTCATTTGTTTTATATTTTAATTTTTTCAAACTTTATTATAAAAAAAAATAATAAATTTTTTTATAAATCACGAATTTATAAAACAATCTAGCATTATATAGCTAAGATTACATAAATAAGTCATGTTGAATAAATTTTAAACATGTCATCAATAAAACAGTTCATAGTTCTACGTATGTGCCTAGCTTGGAAACATTTTTTCTAAATGGAGTTGAGATCAGGTGAATAAGGAGGAAAGTATGGAAAAGTCTGGCCAGAATTTTTGCATGTCTTTGCCTTTGTGAAAAGATGTATTATCTTTAACGATCACACTTTTTGCAGGTGAATCTGGCAATAAAATCTGTACTACCCAAGATACAAAAACTTCCGTATAACAAAAGTCCGTAATTAAGCCAATTGCGATTATAGCACCACCAATCAAAGCTCCCATAACATTAGGCATTCCTTTAGCTTCCCAATTATGTTTTCCATAGTATCGCTGTTGTAGGAGTATAAGAACTTGGAATTAATCTCAACAAAATTTCAGTTGCCAGTCCCTCAGTGATGGTGAGTACCTATGTGGTAGAGCGCGTGATGAACGAAAACATCCAAGCTGAAGTCGATCAGAAGCCTTGAGCGATGATACCACTTTGGATATTTTATAGTAATTTAGGTTGAATTAGGTGTAATTTTTTGTTAAAATAAAAGGAAAATAACAAAGAGCTACAGCAACGATTTAAGACAAGGGGTAATAGAATATTTAGATGAAGGGGGCGGGTTATATTGAAGCATCGCAACGATTTAAAAAAGTAACTATAGTAATTTAGGTTGAACAAGATATGTTAAAGAACCGCGAAATAGCGTCGAATAAAATTTAGTATATTGTCCCCCTCTTCATATGCCCAAAATTTCTCTATTGGCTTCAAATCAGGAGAGTAAGGAGGTAGAAAAATTATACTGCATTTTACAAATTCTATTCATTCTCTACTTCTCTTGAATTTATGAAAAGAGGTATTATCCATAATAATACCTTGAGCAGGCTTTAGTTCCTTGATCAGCAATTCTACCCAAGCTTAGAATAGTACTGCGTCGCAAGACCCGTTAAACCCCATTGGTGCTATCGGCCTGTTATTAACCAAACCGGCAATACTATTTGTGCTTTGATACTATTTCCCACTCTTTTTGCCAACCAACTTTTTACTTTTTCTGCCCCAGCCTTCTGTCTTTGCACATAGCTATATCAATGCCGCTTTCATCAATATATACAAGACTTGGATACGCCATATATTTATCGATTCTTGATACTAACTTCGCTTTTATTTGCTTGTTTCCACGTAGGAAAAGTCTTTTTTTTAAGCTATAGCCTAATCTTTTTAACCAGTAACTGAGTGTACTCCGAATTCTTGAGCAGCTTTTTTTAAGGTCATATCTTGGCTTTCTTTGACGTACGCTTCAAGCTTTTCTAAGTCAATCTTTTTTTCTGAGCCAAGCACGCCTCTTAGGAAAATACCTGCCTTCTTGTCTGCATTTTCTATGCTACCTGCCTATCACTGATACATTGATTTTAAATAGTTGCGATGCTTCAATATAACCCGCCCCCTTCATCTAAATATTCTATTACCCCTTGTCTTAAATCGTTGCAGTAGCTCTTTGTCATTTTCCTTTTGTTTTAACAAAAAAATTACACCCAATTCAACCTAAATTACTATAGTCCTCCTTCCTCTCTGATTTCTAACTCTCTACGTCTAAAATCTACTGAATATGTCATAAAATTATTAATTAAAATCATTTTATTTAGCTTTTGCTATATAATCATCGCTCATACTCCCCCTCACTTTTTTGAAGGGGCTTTAAAAGATCCGAAAGAGAGGCTATTTTATTAAAAATAAACAACAATGTTTAATGCAAATGAACCTTCGTACTTAGTATGATCGATCAGCGAAAGGTTCAGCA
>NZ_ARPM03000057.1 GCF_000388175.3 Holospora undulata HU1
AAGTATCCATAGACTAATGGGCAAGTAGAGCGAATGAATAGAACTCTAAAAAAAGCAACAGTTAATAGCTTTCATTATGCTTCTCATGATGAGCTAAAACAGCATGTGCATGCTTATCTGATGGCTTACAACTTTGCTAAACGACTCAAAGCTATCAAAGGAAAAACTCCTTGGCAATTTATTTTAAATCAGTGGATAATTCATCTTGAATATTTTATACTTAATCCTAAACATTTCTTACTGAGACTAAACATCCTTACTTTCATATACGTTATGGCTTTCCAAATGCGCGATAAGTTTTGCTGTTTGTGAAAGATTCAGCTTGCTCACAGAGTTTCCGCTTGACACTATTAACTCTAAACTTTTAAACAATTTTATTCAGCATGAATGTACCATACCTTTTTACCTAAGCTAAACCACCGAAAAATTTTGAATTTTTAGAAGCTAGAGTGTTTTCTCAGATCATCAATGAACACTTAAAAATGCGTAATGGCGTAATTTTTTCCAATGCCTGAGTATGGTCAAGGCTGTAATACATTTTTGTGTGAATTCATCTAGTATCTGACGCTGGTGTAAGAATATAGTCTTGAAAATAAAACGTAATAAAACCTACTACCAAAATTGATATGGACACACTAAGAAAAGATTTTGAAGAATACCCGGATACCCACAAGTATGAACGTACTAAACGCTTAGGCGTGAGTGAAATGCGTGCAAGGCTTTTCTCAAGCGCACAGAAGTTACCTCTATAAAAATCCCTTACACATCCCCAAGCGGATCCAGAAAAACGCTCTGCCAAAAGCTTGATCAATACAAGGCCCATTACTTTCATAGATAAGTAGACCTTCTGCGAAAGGATACATTTCATTATAAAGAAATAAAGGTTTTTAGGAAGGTTAGGTTTTAAGTTTGGATAAATTGGATATCATTATCGTATAGAGATCTTGTAAAGCGGCCTTGATGTTTTAATCAGCTGACAGGTTTAGAAGTTGGGGATAGGGAGTAGAAGCTTGGGCCTGTATACCAGAGGCAGTAAACAAGGGATAGGCCGGTTTTGGGATATCTGTTTAATTTTCACAACGTTAATGTTTTTCGCACACTCCAACATAGGAAGGGGGTAAAGCGATTTTGGCAGACGTTACGGAAATTACCAAACAAGGGCCTGAAAAGAACCAGAAAGAGAACCACTCAGGAAAGAAGAAGCGCCTTATGCTTAAAGCCCATTCTAAAAAGTTTATGAAGGACAGGTTCATAATTTTAAAATTCGAAAGAGCAAAATGTCTTTTAAAGGAACCAAAAAAAATCCTTTATCCCACGTTCAGAAAAATCATAATAAGGTTTTATTCTAATTGCGCATAAATTTGAAAAATAAATCTCCGAATTTAGTTTTTTAAGATCATTCCTTACCGATATAAAAAACCTTTAGAGAAAACTTCTAGATTTTTGTTTATTTTTTGGGTTTATTTTTGGGGTTTGGGCACTGAGAGAACTTTTAGAGCTTTTTATATTTTCTTCAGGTTTATTTTTTTTTGAATTTTGTGAACTTGTGGATTGCTGAGTTTTTTCAATTATTGAAGCTTTTTGGTTTTGCGATTGTGTTTGCAAAATTTGCTGTTGAGAAGCGTGTTGTATTTTCTGAGTTTCTTGAATTTTCGAAACTTGCTGCGTTGGTGAAGTGCTTTCATTTTCTTGGATTAATGTATTAACATATTCATTTAATTCTTTTTCTTCTATTTCTTCTATTTCTTCGTTTTGTATGGAGGTTATTTTTTTTTCTAATAATCCATCATCAAGAGTTTTTGGCGATATGCGCCACGTAATAGCAGGTAAACATTCGGCGTATCCCTCAAACCCTCTTATGATTGCTTTGACTGCGGGAATTTTTCCATTTTCAATGAGTAATAGCATATCTTTTTCTTCTTTATTCCATGGTTTTTCTTCTTCGTTACTTAAAATTGTATTAACGGTATTATCCAAATTTTCTATCTGCTTATCAAATTTTTCTAAATCTTTCCTTTCTAAATCTTTCCTTTTTAAATCTTTCGTTTTTAAAACTTTCGATTTTATTATACTTTTTATCATGTTTATTTCATAAGCTTTTGCTATTCTCATATGTTTAAAAAAAATAGAAACTCCCCCCATCAGTAATTTTTTTACTTTTTCGTTTAATTTAAGTTTATCTGATTCAGATTTAAGTTTGTCTGATTCAAATATCTTTTCGATTAATTCTTTTTTTGTTTCTTTTAAATAATTTTTAAAATATTCAAAAATTATTTTATAGAATGCTTCTTTTTCTTTATACGTAATTAGTGTTATAGAAGGATCTTTTGGGTACGGTGGGAAAAGTGATTTTATAGGAAAATTTTTATTTTCTTTTTTGTATAAATTTTTTAAATACTGATATTGATCTACAATAGAAGAGAGATTGTTTTCTGATACTTGATCTGATATAGCAAGTACTGCCGTATTCATGGAAAGCACAAAAAATATAACAATAAATTTTCTTAACATTTTTATATATAAGTTGTTTTTACATTAACTATTTTATCAAAATTATGTAAAATTTTTAATAAAATATTTGCTGTTAAAAATAAGGAAATTTTCAAACAAAGATAGCATGATTTATTCTAAGAACCTGTATTCATGAATAAAAAAGTGTAATATAAAAGGCTTGGAGGTGTAGAAGATGAATTATCCAAGCGATTTAAGAGAGAGGGATGTGATAAAGCATCATTTTGATAGCGGCAATTACGGCAATAAAAGCAAATACAACAAAAAAGAAGGTGTTAATGAAGTATTTTATATAATCAAGAGCGGTTGTCAATGGCGCATGCGACCAAAAGATTTTCCACCATATTTTACGGTACATTGTTTTATAGACGATGTAGGATAAGGGGGTATGGGCAAAAGTGATGCATGAACTTTGTTAAGACAAGTCGAATTAAGTATGAAAGGAGTAAGAATCCCAGCTATAGCATCATTCACAAAGCGTTAACCCCACAGGTGTCTCAGAAAAATAGGTATAGATGGGGGAAAAAAGAACTATAGCAATCAGAGCGTATATCTCAAGAATGGGCTATACTTCCAAAGTTTTGGATTGTCGAAAGAACATTTGCATGGCTAAATCATTTTCGAAGGGTATCTAAAGATTATGAAATTGCCATAGCGACTGATGAAAACATGAGTATGATAGCCCATTCCATGATCCTATTAAGAAGGTTAGCTAAATCATAAATACAGGTTATAAAAGTTTTATTAACGTGAAGTGCCGCAAAAATAAGCAGTGTTCCCTCTAGCATTTCAAGTGATCGCGTGTTTGCAAGGGGGGGTAAAATCTTGCAAACCAATGGCAATGCCGAGAATTATTTTGTATCTATGGAAAAGGTTTTATCTTTTTCCTGAAAGAGGCGGGGGCTTGGAATAATTTTATTAAAATCTGCCCAATGATCTGCGCAATAAAATAAAATTTTCTATTTTTTTAATCGTTCAAAAAGTCGTTTGAATGTTTGACTCAAGCGATCACCAAATTCCCAATCGATAAGCCGTTTTCCAGCACGATCACAGACTTTAAAAATCCAAGCTT
>NZ_ARPM03000056.1 GCF_000388175.3 Holospora undulata HU1
TAATCCTAATGCTGTACTTGCTAATCCTTTACCTGCTAATCCGGTGGCTAATCCTAATGCTGTACTTGCTAATCCTTTACCTGCTAATCCGGTGGCTAATCCTAATGCTGTACTTGCTAATCCTAATCTTGTAGCTGCTGCTGGAGGTGCTGCTGTTGCTAATCATCCTATACTGCCTGTTGATTTGAATCCTAGCACTCATATGAGCCCTGACGTCTGTGGTGCCGGTGTTCCTGAGAGTCATAGTACTCTTCCGCTAACTTTAGCTGTTAATAATGAACCAGGCGCTTTTGCACATGTTAGTGCCCCTTCTATACTGCCTGCTCCTTTGTGTTCCGATGATTCTAGCGTTCCTGCGGCTCCTATAAATTATCTTGCTCCTAAGCATTTCGATGTTTCTGGTATTTCTGCTGCTTCTGTACTTCCTGCTGCTTCGATAAATTTTCCTGCTGCTTCTATGTATTCCGATATTCCTAATGAATTCATCACTTTTGTGAATATTAGCAAGGTGCCTCTGCTTTTTGGTATTTCTAGTGCTCCCGGTAATCTTAGCGCGCCTGTTCCTAGAATTTTTCTTGATGATTTTCAAAAGAATTTAAATTTGGGAAACAACTGGAGAAAAATTTTTAATGGATTGTTGCGCATTGATTTTGCAAAGCGATTAAGTTCAGGGGGTAGAGAATTTTGCGCTTCTCTTGCAAACCAATTCAATAACCTGAGGGTATGCTTCGAAGGGGGGACGTTTAAACTGAAGCAGATTGTTTTTTCTGAAGGAAAAGAAACAGTTATAGATTGTTCTAGTGAATCGTTTAATGCCATTGTCAAAGCGCTAGATAAATTGAGTAATCCTGAACAAATGAAAATTTTCGAAGAGGCTTCTCGTAACAATTTTGAGGTTTTTCTAAAGTTTTTGGAGCTGAAAAATATCAGTTCTGATGAGTTTTCTGAAGAATTAAAGGGTAATTTTGCACGCCAATTTAGCAATTTAAGAATATTTTCAGAAAATGGAGTTCTTACACTGAAGAGAAGAAGTATTTTTGGTGAACAAGAAGTGTTTATTGAGTGCTCTGATAAAATGTTTGATCTTATGGTTAGAGCGCTAGATTCTTTGGATGTGTCTGAACAAACGAAAATTCTCGAAGAGACTTTTGAAGATTTAAGGGTTTTTTTAAGATATTTGAAAGCTGAAAAAGTTAACATTAACGATCTTCCTAAAGAATTAAGAATAAAAATAGCAAAAGAGCTCTTTAATCTAAGAACGCATTCAGAAAACGGACAAGAAGTACTAAAACGAGATTACCTTGGCAAAGGTGAAAAAAAATTAATTGAGTGCTTTGATGAAGAATTCTTGCTTATGGTTAGAGCGCTAGATTCTTTGGATGTGCCTGAACAAACGAAAATTCTCGAAGAGACTTTTGAAGATTTGAGGGTTTTTTTAAGATATTTGAAAGCTGAAAAAGTTAACATTAACGATCTTCCTAAAGAATTAAGAATAAAAATAGCAAAAGAGCTCTTTAATCTAAGAACGCATTCAGAAAACGGACAAGAAGTACTAAAACGAGATTACCTTGGCAAAGGTGAAAAAAAATTAATTGAGTGCTTTGATGAAGAATTCTTGCTTATGGTTAGAGCGCTAGATTCTTTAGAAGAATCTAGACGAATACTTATTCTTGAAAAAGTTTTTAAAGTTTTTAGAGTTTTCGAGAAATACATAGATTCAATAGGCGGAATCGAAAAACTTCCTAAGGGCTTAGTAAAGGTTCTTGCAAAAAAGCTTTCCGGTTTAAAAATATCTTCAGAACGTGAAGATTTTGTACAGAAACCACAGAAGAGTGGTAAAGAAAATCAAAAAATGGCATGTTCTGAAGAACAATTTGTGTTTATCGTCAAAGCGTTAGAGCGTTTAGATCTTCCTGAGCAAATAAATATTCTTGACGATGTATTTTTTAGTAATTTTGAGATTTTTCAAAAATATATTGATTCAAAGAAAGAAATTTCTAATCTCAATAAAGAATTACTAACATTTTTCGCAAGTAAGCTTGTGGGGTTGAAAATATCTTCAGAAGGGAAAAATCCTGCACAGAAAATGCAGAAGAATGGTAAAGAAAATCAAAAAATGGCATGTTCTGAAGAACAATTTGTGTTTATTGTCAAAGCGTTAGAGCGTTTAGATCTTCCTGAGCAAATAAATATTCTTGACGATGTATTTTTTAGTAATTTTGAGATTTTTCAAAAATATATTGATTCAAAGAAAGAAATTTCTAATCTCAATAAAGAATTACTAACATTTTTCGCAAGTAAGCTTGTGGGGTTGAAAATATCTTCAGAAGGGAAAAATCCTGCACAGAAAATGCAGAAGAATGGTAAAGAAAATCAAAAAATGGCATGTTCTGAAGAACAATTTGTGTTTATTGTCAAAGCGTTAGAGCGTTTAGATCTGCCTGAGCAAATAAATGTTTTGGACGATGTATTTTTTAACAATTTTGAAATTTTTCAAAAATATATCGATTCAAAGAAAGGTGTTGGCAACCTCAATAAAAAAATAATAAAAAATTTAGCAAATCATATTGTTTATTTTAGTACCTATTTAGAAAAAGGAGAGCCTAAGCTGCAATGGAAAAAAGATGAAAAGAAAAAAAATCCCAAGGATACTCAAATAATATCTAGGTTTATTGCGGAAGCCTTAAAATGTATGAATAATTCAGACAGAATAGAAGTTCTGGAGTGTGCTGCGGATAAAGATTTCGAGGTTTTTCTAAGATTTTTGGATTTAGAGAACATTAGTTTTGTTGGTAGTTCTGATAAATTATCAAATAAAGTTATAGAAGAATTTGGTAAATTTAAAAAGGAAAATAATGGTTTCCAACGTAAGAGTATCTTAAATGGAAAAGAACTTTTTATCAAATGCTCTGAAGAAAGATTTAAATTGATTTTTAACTTGTTAAATCAAATAGAATCTTCAAAATTAAATAAAACTTTAAGGGATACTTTTTTTATGAATTTCGAAATATTTGAAGAATACGTAAATTTAAAAAATGGTATTGTTAATCTTCCTAAAAAATTAATTTCTGAATTAGCAAAAGAATTCAGTAGTTTTAGCCTATGTTTGGAAAATAAAGTTTTTAAACCCAAGCTGAAGATTGTTATTGAACAAAAAGAGAAAATTATCGATAATCCTAAACAAAAATTTGATTTTATTATCGAAACATTAAGAAATGTAAATGCTTCAGAGAGAATACACATTCTTGAAGAAGCTGCGAGTAAAGATTTTGAGGTTTTTTTAAGTTTCCCAGATTTAGAAAATATTAGTCCTGGGGATTTTTCTTATAAAGTAAAAAGTAGGTTTGTGGAAGAATTTGGAAACTTAAAAATGGGTTTAGAAAACAAAGAATCTGTGATAAAAAGAACAGTTAATATCGACGATAAAAGAAAAAATTTTATTAGTTGTTCTGAAAGAATAGAAAATTTGATTTTTAAATTTTTAAAAGAGACAAGCGAATTTAAAGGTAAAGAAATAGAAATTTTAAAAAATACTTTTTTTAATAATTTCGAAATTTTTCAAAAATATTTAATTTTAAAAGGTGGTATTGCCAATCTTGATCTAAGATTACTTACTGTGTTAGCAGAAGAGTTTAGAAATTTGAAAATATTTATAGAAAAAGGGGGGGTTAAATTAAAAAGGAATAGTTTTTGTGTCCAAGGTCAAAAGTACGTCGATTGCCCAGAAAAAATACGCGATCTTGTTTTTGAAGCGTTAAGCGCTGTTGGTCAAATAAAAAATCTTAAATTGAAACAAACAAAAATTCTTGAAGAAGCTTTGGATAAAAATTTTGAAGTTTTTTTAGAATATTTTTTAAAAAGTGAAGAGCAATTTTTTTTCGATAATCAAAAAAAATCATCTGACGATGAAAAAAATCTCTCAGGAAAAATAATTGATAAATTAGCAAAAGAGTCTGTAAACTTAAGGGCAGTTTTAGAAAACGAAGTTGTTGTGATAAAACGGGAAGTTTCTGTCAATGATCAAAAAGTTCTTCTTGATTGTTCTGGAAAGATTTTTGACTTCATAGTAAAATCCTTCAAGTATTTAAAGAAACCTAAACAGAAAAATATTCTTGAAGATCTTGCGAACAAAGATTTAGAAGTTTGTTTTAAATTTTTAGATTTAGAAGGAGTGAACATTAGTGATTTTTCTAGAGATCTAAGAATTAATTTTTCCAAGGAGTTAAGTAATTTAAGTTTGGTCTTAGAAAATGGAGCGCTTGTACTAAAACGAAAAATTTCTATTAATAAAAAAGAAATTTTCATTAACTGTTCTGATAAGATTTTTAGCGTTATTCGTGAAGCGTTAGCAAAGCTGGGTGATGATAAAAAACGGGAATCTCTTCTTGAAGATACTGCGAGTAAAGATTTTGAGGTTTTTTTGAAATTTTTAGATTTAGAACATGTTGGTGTCAGCACTCTTTCTAAAAATTTAAAAAGTAAGCTAGGTGGTCAATTTTGTAAATTAAGAGGATATTTAAAAGACGGAAAGCTTGCGCTAAGACGAAATGTAGTGATTAACGGACAAGAAACGGTTATGGAGTGTTCTGATAAACAGTTTAAGTGTATTGTTGATGCACTAGAATTTTTGAACAAATCTGATCGAATAGTGATTCTTGAAAACGTCGCAAAAAATAATTTTGAAGTATTTTTAAAGTACGCGAACTTGGAAATTATTTGTATTGATAATTTTTCTCTTGAATTAAAAAAGATCTTGGCAAATCAATTGAGTAACTTAAGGGTGCGATTAGAAAACGGAAAGCTTGTACTAAAGCAAAAGATTTTTATTGATCAAAAAGAGATAGAGGTTGACTATTCTAAGGAGATATTTGAGCGTATTGTTAGTGCGTCAGAGAAGTGGGGTAAACCTGATTGTACGCGAATTCTTGAAGCCGTCTCAAATAGTGATTTTGAAGTGTTTTTAAAATTTGTGGAGTTGAAAAATATTTGTATTGATGACTTTTCTCAGGATTTGAAATTCAAATTAGCTACTCAATTAAACACCTTAATGATACGCTCAGAAAACAAAAATTTTGTACTGAAACGAAAGACTGTTGTCGACATGAATGAAGTGGAAGTTAGTTGTTCTGAAAGAGAGTTTAAGCATATTGTTAACGCATTAGATCAATTAGAGCATTCAAAATCAATAGAAATCCTTAAAGAGTTGTTTTCTAGAAATTTTGAAGTATTTCAAAAATATTTAGAGTATAAAGGGGGAATGAAAGGTCTACGTAAAGAATTGATCTTAGAACTAGCAAAGGAAGTTTACAACTTAAGAACAAGCAGTGATAGTTCCAATGCTATGGAGGGTTTTATTTTTAAAGCGGTGCATACACTGGGTGAGCTAGGAGAGGAAGCTAAGTCAGAACAAATAAGAATCCTTAAAGAGTTATTTTCTAGAAATTTTGAAGTATTTCAAAAATATTTAGACTCTAACGAAGGAATGAAAGGGCTGCACAAAGAATTGATCTTAGAACTAGCAAAGGAAGTTTACAACTTAAGAACAAGCAGTGATAGTTCCAATGCTATGGAGGGTTTTATTTTTAAAGCGGTGCATACACTGGGTGAGCTAGGAGAGGAAGCTAAGTCAGAACAAATAAGAATCCTTAAAGAGTTATTTTCTGGAAATTTTGAAGTATTTCAAAAATGTTTACAATTTAATTTTTCTGAAACATTAGTTGAAAATTTCAAGGATCTTTTGGAAGATAAATTTTTGAAATTAATAGTTTTTCCAGAATCGATGCAAATTTCTTATTTTGATTTAGGCGAATCAAAACAAAAAATTTATTGTACTGAAGAAATGCTAAATTTAATTGTAAACGGGATTAGAAAATTTTCAGAAAACAAGCGGATAGGAGTTTGTGAAAGATTCTTATCAATAAATAAAGGCGATAGAAAAAATCGCTGTTTATTCCTAGAGAATTTTTTTGCGGAAGAAATGAAGGTTGTTAACAGAAATGAAAAAAACATTAAATATTTAACGTCTCTCGAAAACGACATTTTTTTTCGGATTGCTTGTGTAGAAAAAGAAGCTCCTGATTTTTGGAATTTATTAAAAGAAAGAAATCCAGAAAATTTTCGTAAAATTGTAAAAAACGTAAAAAGCGAAGGAATAAAAGAAATAAAAACGTTTTTTGAAAAAAATCACAATAAAAATATTGAAGAGTCAAAAAATAATAACCAAAGTTGCAAAAAAAAACAATTAAATAATGATTTCAAGAGTGCGATTAAAAACGCTCCCGGGTATTGCAAGAAAACACAAAGCAGCGACGTAAAATCGATTAAAAAAGTGAACGAGACTGAAAGGAAATTTAATCGTGCCGGTGGATGCTGTGTTTCGAATTTAAGCTTTGAAGTGGTTAAAAAATCTATCCTACAAGATCTTGAATCTTCAGTAGATAAAATAATTGAGGAATTCAAAGTGGTAAAGAGCGCAAATGAAGAGAGTATTGAAGAGTTAAAAATCTTGCAATCTACTTTCAAAGCAAAATTAAACCATTTTTTTGTTTTTTCACAAAAAACAATACAAAATAATGATAATATATCTGATGATTTTTCAAAATACTTAAGGGATCGTTACGGCGATAATATCTCTGAGGAGATAAAAAAGGGACAGAAGTTTATTCTTGAAACTCCTAACAATATGTATCAGACATTGTTTGAAGCAGTAAATCAAAATGTAAAATCAAGAAAATTTAAAAATTTTTTTACAGACAGAGTTAGAAATTTCATTCAAAACTCTTCTTTTTCTGATGCGCCTTCGGTAATTAAAACTTTTTTAGAGAATTTTTTTAAAGAAAATACAAAAGATAAAGAAGGGATTAATAATTGTGTACGATCTTGCTTTGAAATAATTGACAATAATGATACTGCTTGTCAAAAATACTTTAAGGATATGAACGAATATGACGAATTTAAGAATGTATTAGATGAAAATTTTAGAAAATTTAATAAAGATTATCGGTATGATTTTCTTCAAGAAAATGAGAAATCAGATTTATATGCTTACTTTGAGTTAGAAAGATTGTTCAAAAATGTTTTTGAACGCTTCTGTAACAATACGTCACCGCAGTCTACTTCTTTTGAAAACTTAAAAAAAGATATCGTGTTGACTTTAATAAAAATTAACGCTTATGATGAGTAAATAATAAATTGATTGGGATTGTGAAATGTTCAGAAAATAATTTCATGATCCTGAAAAATAAATTTTCTAATTTTTTTCTGATTTTACTTTGTATTGTGTGTTGGTTTTTTTTTGTTATAATGCAATGAAGTTATTGGTTTGGAATAGGGGGGTACTGTGACTGAAATAAGCCAGTCTTCTGCAAAGCGCAAGCGATTTTTTTTGTGGATGATCGCAGGTATAACAGGAGCTTATGTTGGGTTTTGTATCGGGGTAGGAGGATATATTGATTCTAAAGTTCGTTCAGAGTTGTCAAAGCATCGGTTTAAGGAAATTATTAAATCGCATCAGGTTAAGGTAAAATTTTTTCCTTTTCCCATTGTAAGCATTAATCTAGATTTTTTTAAGCTCTTTAACAATGAATTTCAAGCTGTTTTGAAAGTTTTTCCTAACTGGAGAGGAATTTTTTCTAAAAAATGGACTCGCATCGTGGCTAATTTCGAGATGTACGCCCCTGAACGAGTAAATCCCCTTTTTTTGAAATTTCAGGGAAATTTTGATTTTTTAAAAACATTAAAAATTCTTCAGGGGGTGAAAAATTCTAAAGCCGAACTTTCAGAAGTAGTGGATATTTTAGAAGGATGCTTAAATATTAGGTTTAAAGATTATATTGGTGTACTGAACTTTAACAATAAAAAAAATCTCAACAATGTTTTGTCTTTTAGTATGTACAAGAAAAAACATTTGTTGACTTCTGCTCATTGTCATTTTTCTTGGATTCAGCCTTTAGAAGGGGGAAGGGATTCCAAAGCAATTTTTGATTCAAAATTAAAGTTTTTCTTTGAGCGTAAAATTTTATCATTGGGTTGTGAAATTGGAGAATTTTTTGGTGTACGCGAACAAACTTTATCATGGTTACGGTTTGTTGACACAGAGTATTTGAAAAAATTTTTTTACCCTTTTGATTTTGAAGTTTCTCTTAATGGAGAGTATGATTTGAAAAAAATTCACTTGATCCTTCAAAAGATGAAAACGGATCGTTTGCAATATGCAAAAGATTTTTTTAGAAAAAAGAGTAGTATTTTTTCTATTTTTACTGACTCTTTTGTTGTTGATTGTATTGAATCTTTAGCGCAATTAATGTTTACGCAAAAAATTATTTTAAAAACTAGTTTTTCAAATCAAGGAAAAGCAAAAGCTATTGTTCACCTTAAGCAGGATATTGAACAAAAAGATATATCTAGCTTGCATGTCAACTTTAATCTTGAGTGGGGAACCTTGTTAAAATATTTTGAAGAAAAAAGTCCAGAAAGTTACAACAAAGCTTATAAATTTCTAAGTGATGCATTAAGTACGATTAATAAAAACAAGGATCTTTCTAATATTGATACAGAAGTTATATTAAGATACAAGCATAATAAAGAAAATTTGATACTAGAAAGTCTTTTAGTTAATGATTTATCAATTCCTCAATTAATACAAAGATATTTTTTTAATAAAGGAATATCTAATACTTTAAAGAATATAAGATAAATTATTTTTTAATTCTGATAATTTTTATATAAGTGTTATTTTGAAAATCTTTGAGCTTTTTTATGGTGGGGTTTCAAAGATAAAGTAGTTGTTTTTTTGTTCACGTACTCCTATATTTAAAGAAATAATAATGTATAATGCTTATATAATTCAGAAAAATAAAAGGAAGATCAGTGATTGCGTTATTGTTTCCTGGGCAGGGGGCTCAGTATGTAGGAATGGGGCAGACTTTGGCTCAACGGTTTCCCGTCATTAAGGCGCGATTTCAAGAAGCAGATCAGTTCTTTTCTTATACAGGGCATTCTCTTATAAAAATTATGGGGCAGGGGCCTTTAGAAACGTTAATGCAAACCCAGTGGGCACAACCAGCATTGTTTACTTTGAGTTGTGGATTATTTGATGTTGTTTACCAGCATTGTCTTTTATCAGGGTTTTCTATTGGATGGGTGGCAGGACATTCACTTGGAGAGTACAGTGCATTATACGCAGCAGGGTGTTTTTCGTTTCAAGAAGGGCTTTTGCACATTAAAGCGCGATGCCAGGCTATGGCTGAAGTTCAAGATGGAACCATGGCGGCAATTTTAAAACTTCCTATTTCAGAAATTTATCCATTGCTTGAGTGTTATGGACAAGGGCAAGTAGAATTAGCAAATGATAATTGTCCAGGTCAGGTGGTTATTAGCGGAAAAAAAGAAGGAGTTCAACGTATTTTGGGGTATGCTCAATCTAAGGGTGCTCGGTGTGTCCCTTTACAAGTAAGTGGGCCGTTTCACAGTTCTTTTATGGCTCCGGCGGCAGAAAAGTTTGCGCACTATTTGCAGTCTGTTACTTTTGCTTCTCCTTCTATTCCCATTATTACAAATGTTAGTGGGGCTGTTCAGAAGGATCCTGATTGCATAAAAAATCAATTAATTCAACATTTAAGTCTTCCTGTTCGATGGAGAGAGAGCCTTCAAACTTTACACGCTCTTGGAGCAAAGTATTACCTAGAGTTAGGGGCAGGTTCTGTTATTACCGGATTAGTACGAAAAACGCTTGATTCAGTATATGCAACAAGTTTGGGAGATCTTTCGTTACTAGAAGATTGGATGCATTCCACCGAGATTCCTTCCGTGCGAGCAATGCAAAATCTTTAAAAGGTAGAAAAGTTTGGAAAATTCTAAGATAGACAGCTACATAAAAGCAGCGCTTTTGCGTATGAATCAAGAGCTATTTCAAGAAGTATACTTAAATTGTTCAGAATTAAGTCCCTTACTTAGTGAAGTTTTGTGGCCTTTAGGAAAGTCCATTCGTCCAAAATTTGGATTAACTTTAGCTTTTTTCTTTTCAAAAGATCCTTTGGCCGAACATGGATTAATGGAGCTGTGTAAAACTATAGAATGCATACATATTGCGTCTTTGCTTCATGATGATGTTGTAGATGAAGGGGTAATACGGCGGTCTCGTCCTTGTTTTTATCACGCTTGGGGGCAGCGCAGAGCGATCTTGTTGGGAGATTATCTTTTAAGTGTTGCTCTAAATTATCTTTCAAAGATTCGTAATCCTGAACTACTTTCTATCCTACAAAGTGCTATTAGTCAAATGACCTTGGGGCAAATACAAGAGGAAGCGATGTCGTGGTCGCACGGGATTAAAGATTATGAGGAAATTGTATTAAAAAAAACTGCTTCACTTTTTTCTGCCACGGCAAAGGCGGTATGCGCACTTTTTCAGGTAAAGGATTCTTACGCTCTTGCATTGGAATCTTGTGGAAAACTTATAGGATTTTGCTTTCAGCTTCAAGATGATTTACAAGATTATACAGGAACAAAAAAAGATAAAAAGCGATTTCAAGATTTTTTTCAGTCTCGGATTACAGCTCCTTTCTTGTGGTTAAGAGAGCAAGTATCTCAAGAAATGCACTCCCAATTAAAAGTCTTATGGAATTTCCCAACGTTAGATCATGCACATCGTCTTTATGAGCTTATGGCACAGTATCACATTCCGCAATACGGAGAAGAGCAAATAAAAACGAGTAAGACATACGTTTTTCGACACCTTCAAAAGTATTGGTCTTTAGAGAGTGTAAATTCGGTGATGAAATTTTTTTCTTGTTAACTATAGCAATCTAGGTTGAATTAGATATTTTAAAGAACCACGAAATAGCATCAAATAGAGCATTGAAATTTAGTATATTGTCCCCCTCTTCA
>NZ_ARPM03000055.1 GCF_000388175.3 Holospora undulata HU1
AGCTTGGATTTTATTGAAGGTGGAGCGTTCATCTTGTGGATCAGCGCAGGATGCTGAACCTTTCGCTGATCGATCATACTAAGTACGAAGGTTCATTTGCATTAAACATTGTTGTTTATTTTTAATAAAATAGCCTCTCTTTCGGATCTTTTAAAGACCCTTCAAAAAAGTGAGGGGGAGTATGATTGAAAGTACTAAATTAGGGCTATTGATAAGATCTAGATAGCTATTTCTTATCCGTTATCCAATCAATGCGCTTAAAGATTGTTTGGATAACGAAATTTTGCTATAATTAAGGGCTGGGAAAATGTTACTAACGCGCCATGAACTTTCAAGAAGACTCTCTTAGCTGTGTGCGCTGGATATTGCTAGACTTTGATAATACTTTGATGGGCACAGAACGCCTTACCGTTCCTCTTTTGATCCGTCGTTTTAACGAACAGTACAAAGATAAGATTTCTTTTCCGTTGACAATTGAATGTTTTGAAACGCACTTTCAAGGAAAAACTCGTGAATCTCTTTGTGATCATTTATCAAATTATTTTAAAATCAAGGTAGACTGTGAGGTGTTGTACTATGAAAGAGAAATAGAAATAGCAAGATCTTTTCAAGAAAATTTAGTTGAAATGGCTTTTTATGTTATTGAAGCGTTAACTATTGTTCGTCAACGATACAAGCTAGCTTTGGTAACAAATAGTCCGTTACAGCGAGTTTTTTCAGCAATGCGTTGGGCAAAAAATGGGCGGGGAAAAAATCTAGCTAAAATTTTCGAAACTTCATTTTTTGAGTCTGGAAATTCTCCTAAACCTTTACCCAATGTATATTTTTTTGCTATGAATCAGTTACGCGTTTTGCCTGTGCATTGCATTGCAGTGGAAGACAGTGTTGCTGGCGCCGCTGCCTCTATTCGTTCTGGAATTAAAACTTTTGGATATACGGGGTTTTCTTATAACCGTCTTTGCAGTGAAGAGCGATTAAAAGCTGCTGGAGTTGTGCAATGTTTTGATGATTGGAGACAATTTGTACATTTAATCTAAACCAGCCAAAATACTAAACTGACACAGCAAAAACATGTAAATAAAGAAAATCCATGAGAAAAGGCTTGAAAAAATAAGCTTTTAACTAAAGATACTTTTTGTTAAGATTAGTAAAGGAATTCTTTTAAAAGTCTCTAAAAAAGATTGTATGTAAATTTTGTGAATGTTCTGATTGCTTTAAAAGTGGTTTTGTTCGAGGGGGTCAGCGGTACAAATGTAAAAAATGTGGAAAAAATTTCATGCAAGCTCAGGTGTTCCCGAGAAAGACAAGCTCAAAGCCCCTGTTTTATACGCAAGCGGTCTTTTAATGAACCGAATTGCTCAGCGTTTTGGTGTCAGCGCGACCGCAGTTTTAAAGTGGGGGCGCACCTTAGGATCAAATCTATAGTAATTTAGGTTGAATTAGATATTTTAAAGAAGCACGAAATAGCGTCGAATAGAGCATTAAAATTTAGTATATTGTCCACCTCTTCATATTAGCCCAGAATTTCTCTATTGGATTCAAATCACGAAGAGTAAGGAGGTAGAAAAATT
>NZ_ARPM03000054.1 GCF_000388175.3 Holospora undulata HU1
ACATCGTAAAGTTTTCCTAGTCTCTCTAACCATATATCAATACATCATTATAAAATTAAAACTTTATACTCATAATATCTATCTCAACCACTTTCAACACTTATGCCCTAACCCCCCGTGGGGTAACTTTAAATGGATATCGTTTTTTGATCGTTACCAAGTCTAACATATTCTATTACTCGCTCCCTTAGATCGAAGCAGTTTTGTTTTTTTTCATTTTCTGTTAACAAATAGCACCACTCTGTCCCATTTTCAAGCTAAATTACTATGTATCATTCGTTTTTAAATTTTGAAAATCGGTTGGCCCCTCTTTAATTTTTTCCTTTTCTAAATCGTAAGATATATTTAGGTCTAATCTGCTGTTCTCTAGAAAGTCTTTTATGTTTCCTGAATTTTTTAAAAAGCGTCTTAGAGTTTTTCCTCATCTAAAAAAAAGCGGTTTTGAGGTTCGCGACGTTAGCCACAAAACTTAACTTCTTTATGCAGAAAGTCGATTTTTTTTGTTGACTTTTATTTACAAAAATTATAAAATTAATTTTTCGTTAAGCAAAAATTAAAACTACTATGAAAATATTATTAACCTTTTTTCTTCTTTTTTCTCAGACATATTCTTTATATTCCAATCCAGTTGGTCAGTTGACATCTTCGGAACTGAGTTTTTTTGTGGAAGATTTTCTTCAAAAAAATCCAGAAGCCTCTATTTTGTCATGTGCCAAAAAATATTTAGAAATTCATGGAAAAAAAAATTTGGGAGAGGTGTTTTCAATTCTTCTGTCAAAAAAATTAGTAGACCCCCAAGAAATAGAAGAAATTGTGGACGATAAAGAAGTGTCTAACGCTCTATCTAATCAATGGGGGGGCGTTTTTCAAAAATGTATCAGAGATAATCAAGGGGATACCTTTTACAAGCTTTTGGGAAACTCCAAAGTCTTAGAAAAAGTAGATAGTAAAGATTTAGAGTCAGTATTGGAATACTGTATTAGCTGCAATAAAATAGATTTTTTCGACAAGATTTTAGAAAACGAAAAAGTATTGGAAAAAGTAGATAATGAAGATTTAAAATCAGTATTGGAATACAGTCTTAGCTGCAATAAAATAGATTTTTTTGACAAGCTTTCAGGAAACGAAAAAGTATTGGAAAAATTAGATAACGAAGATTTCAAATCAGTATTGGAAGACTGTATCTACGAAGATAAAATAGATTTTTTCGACAAGCTTTCAGGAAACGAAAAAGTATTGGAAAAATTAGATAGTGAATATTTAAGATCAGTATTAAATAGATTTATCTACGAAGATAAAATAGATTTTTTCGACAAGCTTTCAGGAAACGAAAAAGTCTTAGAAAAAGTAGATAATGAAGATTTAAAATCAGTATTGGAATACAGTCTTAGCTGCAATAAAATAGATTTTTTCGACAAGCTTTCAGGAAACGAAAAAGTATTGGAAAAATTAGATAACGAAGATTTCAAATCAGTATTGGAAGACTGTATCTACGAAGATAAAATAGATTTTTTCGACAAGCTTTCAGGAAACGAAAAAATATTAAAAAAATTAGATAATGAAGATTTAAAATCAGTATTGGAATACAGTCTTAGCTGCAATAAAATAGATTTTTTCGACAAGCTTTCAGG
>NZ_ARPM03000053.1 GCF_000388175.3 Holospora undulata HU1
CCTACTCTTTTAAATCGCTTGAATAATTCTTCTTCTACTCCTTCAAGCCTTTTATATCACACTTTTTTATTCATGAATACAGGTTATTAAATCGCTACTGATAAATACAAAAATAGAAGAAAAAATTCAGTTACAGATAAACCAAAAGGAAAGACTGAAGGATCTAAGAAGAAGGCTAATATGAAAAAGAAGGAATAGGGGATGATGTGTCAAAAGCACAGGTAAAAAAAAAGTAAAAACAGGAAGAAAGAAAGAGGGGTAAAGAAAGGTATTGAGGGTATATTAAACCTCCAGAGCGAAAATTAGGATATTTTTTATGAAGATGAACAAAGGTTTTTTCTTTATGAATGTGGGGATAGGTGTAAGTTTATGGATAGGAATTGAAAATAGCTATGGTGTAAAAGAAGGGAGATTGAATGTTGGAAGCAAAGGAGAAGAGGAGTTTGAAGAAATAGAGCTTAAACGGTACGACTTTAAGGGGAAGCGAAAAGTATTTCTAGAAAAGGAAAGCGGAATATTAACAGGGCTAGAGGAGGTAGAAGAACTAACCATTCAGGAAGCAGAAACGATAATAATAGAAAGCCCTATTTTAAAGGCGCTGGATATTCGCATTCAGGCAAAAGAGTTTATAAGTACGCAAGTGTTGAATAGTCAGAGTGTGATGCTTGATTTGGGGGGGTGTGCTTGGATTGGAAAGAAAAAAAAAGAAGGAAAAGTTGAAGGCAATCAAAGCTTAACATGGAAATGGAGCGAGCAAGACCAAGGGCTAGTATTGGCGCATCGCTACGAAGTAATATCTTTGGGGGCTACAGTGATTCCTGAATATAAAGGAAACTTAGGAAAATCTGCTAAATGGAACGCATGGATATCTGAAGGGGGGATCTTACCTTCTTTTGAAGCAGATTTGGATCAAGGATGGCAAGTGGGGAAGATGTGCATTAAGGGCTCTGGGGAGGTGTGGTGCGCAGGATTAATAAAGGCAAAGGCGTTAGACCTTGGAAAAGGAGCGCTAAAAATAAGCGGAGCGTTTAGTGGAGAACGCGTAAATATAAACGAAGGAAGGCTTTCAGTGCAAGGTGCTGGAATAAAAAGTCACCAAGGGTGGTGTCCTATTACAGGGCCAGGGGCAGCATGCATAAAAGATATAACAGGAACAGGAGAGCTAAGAAACGAAGGGGGGATGGTATATATCGGGGGAAGTAAAGTAGTGCCAGTATTTCTTCATAGCGAGCAAGTAAGATTGTGTTCAGGGCTTAGGCAGGCGTCTTTTTTTCCAACAACACCTTGGGAGCCGTGGACGTTTGTTGAAGGAACGCTGTTACAGAAAAGAATGACTGGATCTTGCGCCGGTCTTCTTTCTGGGCGTTGGGGGATAGGGGGATTTGTGGGAAATCTGCCAGTTCCGTCAACGGGATGGGCAGAGCATTGTAAAAACATTAACGAATGGATGCGCCAGGAATTGAAATGTAAAGACTCTGACTGGATGGATGAGCAAGGGCGAAATCATTTTTCTAATTTTTCCCAAGGGAATCGAGTATGGATTCAAAAATGGGCACCAGACATAGGGGGGCAGATCCTATCCTTAAGCCAAAAAAAAGAATATTCAGGGCAAACACTAAAAAAAGGAATTTTAATAGAAGCACAAGAAGTAGACCACCTAAGTTTGCAAGGGTTTGAAGAGCTATTGATCATAGGGACTGTGTGTGCCAGTCATTTGGAACTAAAAGGAAATCGATTGCTGCATATGGGGGATATGCAGTGCAAGGATGTAAAGATCGATGTAAATACATGGCATCAATGGAGCGGAATGCTGGAGTGGAATCAGATGAAAATGGACCTCAGGAACGAGGCCTGGGATTCTTGGTCTGTATTAGGGCAAGTAAGGTGCTATGGGCATATTCGTAATATGTCTGCGGTTTTGGGAAGTCAAGATTTTCCTGTGTTTAAGGCATTGTCCAATCTTTCTTGTTTCCCCAGTTTGTTATTTTCAAAGGGGAGCTTTGTGGAAAATCTGAATTTTTCTGGAAAAGAAGCTTTTTTGGGAGATGGACTTATTGTTAGGAATTTTAAGCTTTCTGGCACAGCGCATACGGCAGGAAACACTGAAATTTGCTGCCTTGATTTAGAAGATCGCGGGAAATTGTGGGCAGGCCCTCAAACCGTTCCCATGGAATTAAGGTGGGTAAGGGGGGAGGGAGAAGATCACAGAGGAACAAGAGAATGGTGGGAAGGGCGCTCTGGCTTCATGACGATAACGCCGCCAGCGCATGTGGAAATTCATCGTGTTCAAGGCAAGGGAGAGATTATAAATAAAGGGGGATATTTAACACTTCATGGAATTATAGATCAAAGTCAGGTAGCTTTGTCTTCCCAATGTATTGCGCTGTTGCCTAGTGCCGGACAAGCACAAAGAAGTGGGCTTAGGGCAGAAAAAGGAACGCTATTTGGCAGTTCAGGACCCCTTGAAGGATCTTTGGTTCCAGAAACGAATATAGGGGGCGCCCTTATGGTGAATAATCTTCAAGCTTTAGGGGCTGGAAGGTATTTTGTTTGCTATGTTGGAAGCACGGGGGGGCAAACCTTTTCTGGAAGAAGGGGGGGGGCGGAATCTGGCGTGCTGGAAAGTCGTCGAAGCCTTTTAATTCAAAACTCCCAAAAGCAAACACCTTATTTTCAAGAAGGGGGGTATGAGGATGCCTTTATTCAGTACATTTTTTCTTTGGAAGATGGAAAATATGAACAAGAAAATTTTTCAGCGCTTAAAAAGTTTTACGCAATGGATCAGATGGATTGGGATCATGAGAAACGTGAAAAAGAGCCAAACATAGAATCCTTTTTAAAAAATGAAAAATTGACAGAAGGGTCTTTTTCTTTGGATGCCTTTTCTTCATTTGGTGCACAAGGGGATTTCCCTTTTTTTGATAGAGCGTCTGGGCAAAAAAGTACAATTTTAGATGTGCAAGTTCCTATAGGATTTAACGAGCAAAATCAGGTATTTAATCCAGTATTGGCCAGAAAGTATCAGAAATTTCTCTGGCAGGTGCAAGGTCAGGCGTTAATGTTTAGAAAGATTGAAAACATGACGGATCCGATTTTTCAGCAGATGAAGAGCTGGCTTCAAGGGGAAGTGGTGCGTGCAAGCAAATATATTCAAGAACTAAAAGAGAAGATACAAGATCTAAAAGAGAGTTACCAACATCTATCTTTAAAGTATAAAGAGAACCTTAAAAGGGATATCAGCGATGAACAATCCAAAATTTTAAAGGTTGAAGAGGCGTTCAATATTTTTTCCATACAAAAAGAAGGGGTATCTATTTTTTGTGGATTTCAAGAAAGGTGCACCGCCATTGAATGGGGAATAAAGCAAAGAAGTGATCGATTAAAATGGCTAGAGCAGAATTTTTTAGAAGAAATCAAAAAAAAGGCAAATATAAATAAATTAAGTCAAGCTCTATCTGTTTGCACAAAGGTGTGCCAGGGGATTGAAGCGCCAAGGACAAATCAAGGGCGTGCCCAATCTGCTTGCACAGAAAAAACTGAAATGTGTGGGGGAAGGGGGGAAAAAAAATTATCGATAGATGATTGCAAGCAAAAGGCGTTATCTGAAAATTTTCAGCAGGAAGGGGCGTATTACCAAGAAAGTTTCCTCCAGCAAGAAAGTTTCCTCCAGAAGGAAGCCCCTTTTGCAACGCAGCCGTGTTTAGCTTTGGCGATTCCTTCATTTTTTGCTTCTCAAACAGAACATCAGATTACTCAGCAGGCTTCTTGTGCTCCGATTGTGATAAACACTCAAGGAGATTTCAAAGCCGGGGAGATTTCGATTTTAAGTCATCTGCCTTTAATGCTGCAAGGGCAGTTTCAGATTTTGGGAAATTTTGATATAAGGGCTCCTAAAGTTTTGGTGGTAAGCTCTGTTACGTCTCATACAGAAAAGAGGGCGCTGGAAAATGGGGGAAGCTACAGCATCACGCAAGATACGCTTCACAGGACTTCCATTACAGCTGGGGGAAGGTTCAGCGTGCAAGGGCAAGATTTTTTGACTCTTGCAGCAAACATCAGGGCCGAACAAATAGAAGTCACGGTGGACCGCTGGGCAGATGCGGGGATTTCAACCACCACACAAGACCGCCTGGTAGAGCAAAAGAAAAAAGAAACCGCCGTGTATTCCGGGGCAAGTTCAACGTTTCATGGCTCTACCATTCAAGGGAAGTGGATTAATGCGCAGGCCAAGCACATTGCCAGCCAAGGAGGGTCTTTTGCAGGATCAGGCAGCATTCAGGCGCTTACTCTTCAACACCGTCCAGGGTATAGCTCTTCTTGGGAAAGTTCTTCTAACAAATATATCCAAGAAGAAAAGCAAAGTTTTCACCCAGTTCCTGGAGCAATTCATGGGCAGCTGTCTTTTGTGCAAAATTCTCAAAAGTTTATTTGTGGCCAAGAAAAAGATGGCCAAGAAAAAGAGGAAATCCTTTACTTTGAGTTTGGGCAAGGAAAGTCCCAGCAAAGCACCGCTGCCGATATGCCAGAGCAGATTCAAGGCTCAAGCATAAAAGATTTTCCAAAAAGCGCCCTTGACGTGCAATTCAGCAGCACAAAAGAATTTTCCCAGCAAAGCGCCGCTGCCGATATGCCAGAGCAGATTCAAAGCTCAAGCATAAAAGATTTTCCAAAAAGCGCCCTTGACGTGCAATTCAGCAGCACAAAAGAATTTTCCCAGCAAAACACCGCTGCCGATATGCCAGAGCAGATTCAAAGCCCAAGCATAAAAGATTTTCCAAAAAGCGCCCTTGACGTGCAATTCAGCAGCACAAAAGAATTTTCCCAGCAAAGCGTCCTTGACGTGCAAGCGCAGATTCAGAAAAAATCAGAAGAGGCCTGCGGGATGGTGATAAAGGTAAAAAAAGGATCTTTTCAAGCCACGCAATTTTCTGGGTCTGTAAAGGTGCAGGCTCAAGAAGCGCTTCAGTTGATGGCAGCCCCCATGAAAGACAGTTTTGAAAAGGTGCAGGTTTTAAAAGACAATAAGATTCTGCAAAAAACTCAAAGTCTTTCAGGGAAAGGGGTGGACTATCTGGATTGCGGGGTAAGCGGAACGCTTTTGGTGGATGCGCCAGTGCTGGAGGTTGCCGCAAAGCAGGATTTGCCTTTAGAAATCGCACCAAGAGAAAATTTAACGGAAACCTTCACGCAGGTGCAGCATGTATTAACGCCCTGCATCAAAGAAATGGTTCAGCCTTGCCAGGTAAGCCTTAAGCCCGCGATTAAGGCGGTGCTAAGTGTGGGGATATCTGCGCTTTCCGCACTAACGGGGGGGCCCATAGGGGCGATTAGCAGCGCTATTGGGCAAAGTTTCATCCAGAATAATGGGCTAGATTCTTTGCTGGGGGGGCCTTCTTTAGAGCTGAGCTCTTTTTTGAAGGACTTGGGCAAGAATCTT
>NZ_ARPM03000052.1 GCF_000388175.3 Holospora undulata HU1
ATTCTGATTACAGCTTTATTATTTTTAATATACAAGGCTAGAAAGAAACTGCATGGCTTCAAAATTCCATTATTTCAATTTACATTAGATCTAGAGAAATCTTTTATTAAAACATTAATTATTATTTCAGGAGGGGATTTCAATGCTGTTAAACATTTATTTTGACACTTTCAACACTTATGGCCGTCGGGCGGCGTGCAGCCACGACGTCTTGCCTTGAATCGTATACGCAATGCCTCAAGAACTTAAGCGTAGATATCGCTTGCTTTCATATACGCTATGGCTTTCAAATGTGCGATAAGTTTTGCTGTTTGTGAAAAATTCAGCTTACTTACAGAGCCCCCGCTTGACACCATTAACTTTTGATCTTCCTTACCTCCCTCTACGATCGTCAATCAGAAGAGCCTTAGCCATTTGACGATAGCTTCACCCTTTGTCGGATAACAAAACTGCCTTAATCCTATCTTCTACGCGTCGGTTCTTAACGCAACACGAGCTTCTTCTTTCAGAACTCTTTGCATAAGAAAAATTATTAATACATAAAATTAAACTTTTAAACAATTTCATTCAGCATGAGTATATATGTACTACTTCGTATTTCTCCATGTGGTATCGGAAAATGGTATTACTTTCAAGTTTTCTGAAAATGCAGATCGTTTTTCGGGATCTGTCCTGGTCGAAGATTCTGCAGACTTTTTTATAACTAAGCTAGGACTTACACCAAGTCGAGTTGCCTGTTCATACAAGATACAACTCAACATCTTTCTTGAACGCCTCTATATTTTATTTTAGAAGAGATCCTAGTTCTTTAGAGGTTAAGATCTTTTGACAATCTCCTGCTACGGACAATTTAACTTTTGAAAATTAACTTTTTATCAAAAGTCAAACACTTTGTCTGTTTAATTGTTAAAATTCTACGCCTAAAGTCTATGGTATTTCTCATTGCCCAAAAATAACGATAACTTTTATTCTTTGATGCGTTAAATATAAAAGTACGATATTTTACTACTTCATTCTTATAAGTACAACGCAGGTAGATCCAGCCCTTGCGTGATAGTCTTTCAAGGATAAAACTGGAAAACTTTTAACGATCGCACGTTCTTTTGTTTGTTGTAAGGAATTTTTTTGCGTAAAGGAGGCTTTTTCTCTATCTTTAAAATCTAATTGAGATTTTAAGCTATTTTCAAAAAAAGGAAAAATAGCATGAGAAAAATCTTTAGGAGACAAAGATTTTTTATATTTATCCTCCTCGAGTTTATCGTCTTTCATCAAACACTTAGAAGCTTTTTCTGATTGAAGACTGGGAAAAATGTTTTCTATAAAACATTCAGGATTTTTTGCTGATTGAAAGTCGAGTGAATTATTTTCTATAAAATATTCTGACTTTGTTTGAGAATTTTCTATCGAACTTTCAAAAATCGCTTCTAATTTAGAATTAGATGATTTATTTTTTACTAAAAGTTCAAAATTTGCTTCTGCTTTAAAAGCAGGAGTATTTTCTAAAGAATTTTTTACCTCTAATGGTCCTTCGTTAAAAGAAAAAAATCTTCCACTAACATGTCGAGAAACTATAGTCTGTCTTCGTTTTTTTATATCTTCTTCTAAAAAAATGTAGGATTTTTCTGAGCTTTCTGAAGATTTTGAAGAAGAATTTTTATTTTGTGAATCTTGAAAATGTGCATTAACAGAAAACGGAGGCGGTGAAACGTTTTGATAAGGTACACTATCATCTGCAACTGAAAAACTAAAAGACTTTGAACAAGAACTATCTTGACTGTCGGGTAGATCTTCTATTGGAATTGAAAGGACGGTGCTTTCTAAAAAAAAATTTCCACTTGCGCCAAAAATAAAAGTTAAAAAAATTGTACTCACTGCGTTCTTTTTTTTAAACATATGAATTCGCTTTCTTTTTTAACAAGACAAGTGAGAAAGTATCACAAAAATTAAAAAAGTCAATGGACTAATTAAGTAGTATGTATGCATAAAGGTAAATAAATAATTATAGTATAGGTAATATGTAAATATATCAACACAAAAAATTTTATTTTATTTATAATTAAAATAAAAATGAAAACAATTTAGTATTTTTGAATCTTTTAACTAAAGATCTTTTTTGTTAGATAATTGGTAAAGGAAGTCTTTTAAAAGTCTCTAAAAATGATTGTATGTAAAATTTGTGAATGTTAAGATTGCTTTAAAAGCGGTTTTGTTCGAAGAGTTCAGCGGTACAAATGTAAAAAATGTGAAAAAAATTTCAAGAGGTGTGCCCGAGAAAGACAAAATCAAATCCCTCGTTTTATACGCAAGCGGCCTTTCAATGAAGCAAATTGCTCAGCGTTTTGGTGTCAGCGCCACCGCTGTTTTGAAGAGGACGGGCACCTTATAATCAAGGCTATGCGCCAAAATTGAGCTATACCCAGAAGATAACGGTATTGTCATGGAAGTTGATGAATTTTAGCATTATTTAAAAAAAGAAGCAAAAATTTGGATTTTTAAAGCTTGGATTTTTAAAGTCTGTGATCGTGCTGGAA
>NZ_ARPM03000051.1 GCF_000388175.3 Holospora undulata HU1
GCCAATTATTTTAAGTTTTTTTTCTTCTATATTAATTTTTTCGACCGTGTCATCTGTTTTTTCTATATCAATGTTTATTTTAGAATCAAGAGCAAGATCTAATACACTGAAAGCTTTTCCCAAATAGTTTGCAGAGGTGGTGTCTAAGTTAAGACTTTCTGACAAACGATAAAACAAGTCAATGAATGCACTGGAATTGCTGTGATTTAAAACTGTTAAAACATACTTTGCGTCATTTTTATTTAAACTAAACAAAACATCAAAAAATTTTCTCGGACTAACTTTTCCTAGAGCTGCTTTTAACGCTGTTGCCTCAGGAGTATTTCTGTTTAAAACATCGGAAAGTAATCTTTGAGAATTGGAACTATCTAAAAGCATTCTTGAAGCGTCGTCTTGATTCAGCGGCTCTGCCTCAAAAGGAGTACGAATTTCTTTAGTGTTAAAAAATGGAATTATATTACGAATTATATTACCTTTAGCATTAAGCATTTTTGCTAAGGAACGATCAAGTGCGTCTGCCTTTGTGCACCAAGAATTAAGATCAGCTCTTTGAAGCTGAACTTCTTGAGACTGATTAGAAAAACCAGAATTAGATTGCTGGTTCTCATTACCAGGGGAACCTTGAGCGACATTTTCAACAAAGCCGCTTCCAAAACTACTTAGTATTAAAACAAGTAAAAATTTTTGATTCATAAATAAAATCATTTTTTTTACTTCTTTATTTTAATACAAAATTAACAAAATTTCAAGAGGATTTTTTTCCTTAGTTAAAAAAAATTTTAATTTTTATTAGTGAACAAATATCGATAATAATATTGAAAAACCTAGATTTTCATTCCAAACAATTTGTATTTTTTAACTTTTTCGTTTAGAAGGGGAGTATTGGTCAGCATGATTTGGAATTCTTAAATTTTATAATAACTGCTTTTTGTTCGTTGTTCAGTTTTTCCATAGCATACCTCAGCATGGTTTTGGGCAGGGTATGCGCATGATCATAAAGAAACAATATCAATCTTTTTTCCTCTTTTTTCCCCGCTTCTCGAAGCATCCAGCCAACAGCTTTATGGATAAGATCGTGTGGATCATCTTTCAATAATTCGGCTATCCTAAAAGTACAGTCTAGTTCAGATTTTCGGATAAAATACAAAGTGGCGACAATGGAAATTCTGCGCTCCCAAATATTTTTAGATTCTGACAGTTTTTCAAGAAAATAATGGTCTTTTTTAAAAAGATGAGCACCTATGATAAGATGCGCAGAACTATCCACTAAATTCCAATTATTGACGTAGCGTATATTTGTTCTATAAAATTCGTAAATTTCTTCTCTTTGTTCTTCTTTCGATTTTTTATATTTTTGAACCAAGATAATAAGGGCAAGTAATCGTTCTTCATTTATTGCTGATTGTATTAAAATTCCCAAATCTTCCAAAGAAAGAAACAAAAAATCTTTAGCAATCTTTCGTAGAGTTGGCACTGTAATGCCCATAAACTTATCGGTTTGAGCATAATCTCCTGGGCCTGTCTTGAAAAAGATCGACGCTTTTTCTGGACTTGAATCGATAGAGTCCTGTAAAATTTTTCGTAAGGATTGAATCGTACTAGACATGGCATCTTTCATGATTGATAAGCCATTGTTTGCGCGTAATACCACCACTGTATCCCCCAAGAGCACCGTTGCTATTAATGACACGATGACATGGTACAATAATAGAAAATTGATTTGCTGCGTTAGCATTTGCAACTGCTCGGTAAGCCTTACTCTTTCCAAGAGCTGACGCTTGAGCCTTATAATTCCGAGTCTGTCCATACGGAATACGCATAAGTTCTTCATAAACAAGATTTTGAAAAAGGCTTCCCAGAAAATGAAGAGGTGTCATAAATTTCCTGATCTTTCTATCAAAATAGAACTCTAATTCCAGTGCAACTGATTCTATTAGGGCAGTGCTTTTTTGGATAATCACTGCTTTTGTTGCACGCCTAAGCCTTTCAATCTTACGTTTCAGCCCTTTTCCGTCAGCAAACTCTAAAAGGTAAAGGTTTGTCTCATCAGAAATTGCAATCATGGGGCCAAGTTTTGTGTCAAGCCAAGAGGCTTTTAAGCTTTGCCTATACACACCTTCATCAGAGATTTTATCTGAATGCAAAAATATTTTGTTTAAATCAAAAACGCTATTCATACTATTATGTTTTTTAGACTAAAAGAGTCGAACATATACCTCATTTGAGCTTTCTATGCAAGAAAAATTTTTGTTTAGAGTGCATTTTCTATATCCTAAAATAATATTTTTGTATATTTGTTAATTGTTCAGTCCCAACACTATATATTGGATTGTGATCAAATTTTGACGGATTTTGCTCGAACTCTTTAAGAATAATATCAAAGGGAGTTTGATATTTCAATAAGTTAAGTTTACGTCGATGATTAACAATATAAAACAAAAGCCATCAAATGCTTTTTAAGTTTTTCCAATTACTGATAATCTATGTTTTTGTTGTATATTGTTTGATAATTCTGTTTGTACCCCTACCCCTACCTGTATTGGTCCAAGGATGTCTAAATTGTGTAAGCCTATGCTCAAGTTTATGAGCTTTACACATCGCATCAAAAGGATGGGGGGTGTTTTTGGGACAAAGATGCTCAGCTAGAAGCGCATAGGTAAATTGAGCACCATTATCAGTCCGGATCTTAGTAATTTTCAATGGACAATGCTCAATAAGATTTCTTAAACACATTGTAGATATTCTTCAGTCATCGATAAATGCAGCTCTATACCAAATCAAACTGAAAGTGTTGGACTAATGCGTTGAAAGCTGTCATTGACGCGCTCGATAAGATCCATGGCGATGTTGTCC
>NZ_ARPM03000050.1 GCF_000388175.3 Holospora undulata HU1
AGAAAAATTTCTGATCAAGGAACTAAAGCCTGGTCAAGGTGTTATTATGGATAATGCCTCTTTTCATAAATAGTCTGTAAAATGCAGTATAATTTTTCTACCGCCTTACTTTCTTGATTTGAATCTAATAGAAAAATTCTGGGCTAATATGAAGAGGTGGGCAGTATGCTAAATTTCAACGCTCTATTCGACGCTATTTCTTGGTTCTTTAAAATATCTAATTCAACCTAAATTACTATATTATTTATGATTCCCTATCTATTCTGGCTTTTGTTTGCTGGCTACCTAAATTTTTACGTATGGCATTATAATTGACGGCAATCATATGAAATCAAACTTGGTATCCGTACACCTTTAACTTTTTTCCAGAACGACATATATATCAATTTTTACATTTAATTAATCTATTGATATCAGGTTTTTTTTTATTAGAATGAGGATGAATAAAATAAATTTCATTGGCATGAGAAAAAATTTTTTTCTGGCTTTAGCGATAAGCATCGGGGGGGCGCCTTTTATACAAAATATCGCTCAAAGTGCTTACGGAAATCCTGACACTGATACTCTTTGCTCTGAGTTAGGTGTTTTTCACCGTGTATTGGTGATGATACTGAAAAATTTCGACGAAAATTCTTTAGATTCTTTTAGGTTTGATGTTTCAAATGATCTGATTAATTACTTTAACAATCCAGAGTCTTTAACTCAAAGCACTCCTGAGTTGACTGAGCTAAAAGAAGTTTTGAAAAATACAGATCCCAGAAGATTGTTTAATGTTTTATTTAATCTAGGAAAAAATTCTTCAGGGTATGTCCTAAAAATATTGGACAGCCAAAAACAAGGCGCTTTAGGTGAAGCATTTCTTGGGGTGTCAAAAAATTTTTCGCTAAGTGTTGACGCGCTTTCTTTGAGAGATTTTATTTTTTTAGGCAGAGCATTAGTAGTACTAAACTACGCTTTTAATCAAAACATTCCTGTTGATAAAAAATTATTATGTAATGCTTTAAATAAACTAAATGAGAAGGTAGCTTTTGACGAATACAAATGCTGTGTGCAGATTGATGATACTCCCCCCGCACTAAATAATATTTTGGCGGCTTTATCTAAAAGTCAAGAACTTGAAGGGCCTTTAAATTTTTTTCATGCAGTATCCGCTTTGGAACATATTAGATCATCTGAGAATTCTTTTCAGCATTCTGGAGATTTTTACAATTTAAAAAATAACAAAGCATTTTTAAACGCGTTTCATTTTGCTTTAAATCAACTTCCTTTTTCTTCTTTAAAATTGCTTCTAGCAAATTTTGTGCATTTAAATCATGGAACACCGGAAGATTTAGTTCGGATTTTCAGTGCGTTATCTTCAATTGATTTGTGGGATAATGTTTGGTCTGCTCAAACTGATGTGTCATTAGATGCTTTAGCTTTGTATACTTGGGATGGAGTGCAATTTTCTAAACTTGTTGAACAAAATGGAGAGCTTCATCATTTGCCTGCCTATGTTCAAGTTTTGGATTTTTCACTAAATGGTGCTTATAGAAATTTTATCAATCCAAAAGTTTTTGCTCACATTTTGAATCATACTGCTCGGCGTATTAACAAAGGAGTTTATAAAAAAGATATTTATCAAGATATATTTTTTAAATTTTTGAATAATTTAAGCAATGACCTATTTAATTTTTGTTATGCTTTTAATACTTTGTTTAATAAAAGTGGAGCATTTACTGAAACTTTGGTGTGCTTATCTGATGGAAATAAGCAGGATATTTTTGAGCAAGCTTTAAGAGTGTTTACTTCTAGTCCCAAAAATTTAGTTAAAGAATTAGACTACGTTTTAAACAGTAACAGAGATAAAGAGATAAATAAATTTGTTCTTATGTTAAACTCTAATCCAAAAATGATGTCGAGTATTTTAAGTGCGTTTGGAGAAGACATCAATTGGGGAGATTTGAGATTTATTTTGTACCGAATAATAGAAAATTTTATAGAAAATATTGATCCAAACATTTTTTCTTCTTCTTTTTCTATTTTATTGAGTGAAAAATATTCAAATGCTTGTGATTTTTTTTCTGATTATTTAAATGAAACTGTTCCAGAACAATTGAATCGCATCTTCAAAAACTTTTTTTGCACCAATCCACAAGCAGCAAATAAATTTTTAAGCAGAGCTTTAGAAAAATTATTAGACTCTTTTGAAGATTTTACTGCTGAAGATCAGTATAAAGCTTTAAAAACAACTCTAGAATCTAAAATAAAAAGAGTTGAATTGTTTTATAAAAAGAAGAGAATAAACCTCTACATTGGTGATGAAGAAAGGCTTATATCATTTGATAATTCAGCTAAAATACTAAAATTTATTGCAAGTGCAATTAAGTTTTTACCAAAAAATCAAAGAGTTCGTTTATTAGAACTCGCTTTATCAAAAAATTTCGATATAAGGTTGTGTGCACGGTATTTAGATTTAACTGACACGTCTTTTGAAATGCTTTCTAAATCCTGGCAGGAAGAAATCATATTCAATTTTTCTAAAATATTTGAGAATGAGGATATTTACTCATTTTGGAGATTTAAAAAATTGATCGATCAAGAAAAATTTGAAGATAAACTTTTTGATTATTCCGATGGATACAAAAAATTCGCTCAACTTGCAGATTGTTTTTATCATTTAAGAAAAGATCACCCCTCGGAAGATAGAGAAAAAGCTTTAGATTTCTTAGATAAAAATTTTCAAACCGATGAAGATATCGATCGCTTATTGCGATGGTTTGATGATTTTTATCCTGATGACTGTATCGAATACCTAGAAAACTTAAAAGATTTGAAGTTAAAAAATTTAAAAAAGAAGATTGAGGAAAGCTATAAAGCAAAGCGACTTAGGTTAGCAGAAAAAATAGAAGAGTTTAATAAATTTTTTAGAGATGAAAAAATAACCGATAGAGAAATAGATTATGCCAGAGAGGTTATGAAATATCTTGATGAAGTTTTTAAAATGGTTGAAAACTCTCCAAGTGCTGCAGTTGAAGAACTTGTTTCGCCTTTATTTGATTCTAACGAAGCGCTTCGTCTTCCTTTTGATCCCGATGAGATTATTGATAAAGTTCTAAAATCTGAAGATCAATTTAATGACAATGAAGAATTGCATGAAAGAATAAAAGAATTTTATCTTTTTTACAAAGATTTCGTTAACCAGTTAACACAAAGAGAATTAGTTACAGAATTTTTTGATATAAGTGAAAAAATATTTTATTTCATTGAAAAAACAGGAAATTTCAGTGATACCACCGATAGTAAATTTTTAGAATATCTTGCGCTGCATTCCGATGAGGACTCCTTTCAAGTTATAGAAATGGGAATGAAATTTGTTTCTCAAAACCTTGAAGAAACCGAGTATAAGACTTTGATGGGAAGTTTTAATCATGCTGTTCAAACAGAAATAGTTGAAAAGACTTTGATACATAAAAAGAATAGAAAATTTATTTCTGATGAAATGACAAAAATCTTAGAAAATATTTGTTCACAAGACGTAGAAGATCGTTTAATAATTGAAAATACAGTAAGAGTAGACAAAAAAGTTCAGTATTTTCAGGAATTTCCATTATCTTTTTTTGAAGAGAATATGAGAGAATTTTCTAAAAAGTATAGGGAAAATTCAAGAGAAAACAGAAAATTTATTTTAGATGAGTTTGTAAATTTTTGCCTAAGAACGTTGGATAATGAAAATCCACCTTGTGGAGAATATTTTAATGATGAAGGATCTTGTAATATTTTTGTAAAAAAATTAAAAGATATTTCTCAAAAGTATATTGCATTTTATAAAGAAAGTGATGATTACGAAAGGGATTTATTTGAGCGTCATCCTTATTCAGTGTTAGGAAATTTTTTTCAAGATTCAGTGACTCAGGAAAATTTTTTCGGTGGAGAGAAGTGTAAAGCAGAACTATTGACTGATGCACTATTATCTTTCTTAAATATTAGAGGATACCCTTTGCTTGAATATGATCAGTAATCGTTAACTATTGGCGCATGTTGGGAAAAATATGGTTTACATTTCCCAACAAAGTTAAAGGGCCGTTAAGACAAAGTTGGTAGTTCGCATGAAAAAATAATAACTAATAATCCAAAAGTGTTTAAATCATTGTAGATTGTAGAGAAAAATTGAAAAATATAAATTTTATTAGGGCCCGTCTTTAATTAAGCCAAACGACAAGTGAAGCCAAGTAAATAGTGCCTAGAAAATTGGAAGACGTTTTATTTTAGCGCGGGGCAATGGCGTGGTATTACTCAGTTTAGCAAAAAAATTCTCGATCAAATTACGGGATTTATAAAGATATGTATCCTAATTTGAAGCTCCCAAGCAGATTTTTTTAGGGGGGATCACGACCTTACGCCCCTTTTCTTTAAGTTTTTGCGTTCATCGGCAAGCACTCCATCAGCCTTCGCGAGGTTATCTATTAACGTATCTCCTCCTTCAGATCACGGTCCTGACATTTTGTCAAGTGAAAAGCGATGGAATTTCCGTGGGAATCACAGATTTCATCAATCCTAGTGCTTGGATGGCCTAGTTCTCGTTTTTTTAGTGTCAGCGCTGTGTTGATGTGCGTGCACAATCGTTCATGGCTTACTTTTTGTCTAGGCATCGGCTAAGATTTCAAAAACGCTTTTTCACGCGCCGCTTTGACTCTAACGGGTGCGGCAAGTGTGAGTGAATTTGAAATCGCCAAAACGTTCTGGAAAATCTCTCCATGGAATCCATGTGTGATATCAGTACAAAACTGTCTTTACAAAGAGGCGATTGTTCTTGGATAACGCTACTCTCCTTGTTTTTTAGGAAAAAGATTCTTTTTCCTATCCCACTGATCATCCCCAAATCCACAACGTCTTATTTAACACTCCTCTATTTTGTATTTTTATACCATTTCCCGATACTATAGCTAAATCGGTATAAAAAAATTAAGAAAGGAAGAATTGAAATAAGTGATAAATTGAGCAAGTTAATGTTTTTCTTATATAGCTAAAACATGATAAAAAGAATATGACAATGGAGCTAGATAAAGTTATAATTATGTAAGTTATGAAATATTCATTAGATTTTCTAAAAAAATTATTAAAAACAAAGCACGGG
>NZ_ARPM03000049.1 GCF_000388175.3 Holospora undulata HU1
ACCAAGTCCTAATCGATAAGCCCTGCACGATCCTAGAATTTAGAAATCCAAGCTTTAAAAATCCAAAATTTTTTGCTTCTTTTTTAAATAATTCCAAAATTCATCGACTTCCTTGACACTACCGTTGTCTTCTGGGGATGGCTCAATTTTGGCGCATAGCCTTGATCCTAAGGTGCCACCTCTTTCAAAACAGCGCTCGCGCTGACACCAAAACGCCGAGCAATTCGGTTCATTGAAAAGTCACTTGCGTATAAAACAAGGGCGTTCAGCTTGTCTTTTTCAGGCACACCTCGTGAAATTTTTTCCACATTTTTTACATTTGTACCGCTTTCCCCCTCGAATAAAACCGCTTTTAAAGCAATCTTAAACATTCACAAAATTTACATACAATCTTTTTTAGAGACTTTTAAAAGACTTGCTTTTACCAATTCTAACAAAAAAGATCTTTAGTTAAAAATTCAAATATTACGCGCGAATAAATATTATAGCGGGATTAGTGAATAATAAATCAATAGCTCCGAGGATATTTAATGGATCTTGTACTACGAAGGTATTCGAAACTTGGGGAGAACAATTTTTAATAAAGGAGCTAAAGCCAGGTCAGGGGGTAGTTATGGATACTGCTGCTTTTCACCGGTCACAGAAAACTAAAGATTTAATTGAATCTTTTGGGTGTAAGGTAATTTTTTTACCTCCATATTCCCCTGATCTAAATCCAATTGAAAAATTCTTGGCCAATATGAAACGATGGATTAAATGCCAAATTAATGCATTTGATAAACTTTATGAGGCTTTTTCTTCATTCTCCCAAATCCCACTTTCAGGCTAAATGAGTATAGATGATCGTTATAAAAGATTCACAATTAAACGTTAAATCAATATAAAGCTAAAAATTTTAAATTTAATAAAAGAAAGACACCACAAAGTGGCGTCTTTTCAAGCTACAAAACCCTAAAATTTCTTTTACTTATGTTGTTCAGTCATACCTTCGGAATTGTCACATTAAGATGATTTATCCTTTGCGATACAGATGATTAACATTAATCTTAAATTTAATCTTTACTATCTAATTTTTCCAACACTTTAGTGTTTCCTGAAAGTGTCTCAAGAAAATCTGTTTTACTTTCGCAGACACAGATGCCTAATACTAATCCTAAATATTCAGTATTTAATTTTTCCAATACTTTTTCGTTTCTCAAAAACTTATCAAAAAAATCTATTTTATCTTCGCAGACACAGATGCCTAATACTAATCCTAAATATTCAGTATTTAATTTTTCCAATACTTTTTCGTTTCCTAAAATCTTGTCAAAAAAATCTATTTTATTATGGTAGGTACAGTCGGATAGTAATGATTCTAAGTTTTCACGATCTAATTTTTCCAATACTTTTTCGTTTCCTAAAATCTTGTCAAAAAAATCTATTTTATCTTCGTAGATACATTTATTTAATACTGATCTTAAATATGCACTATCTATTTTTTCGTTTCCTGAAAGCTTGTCGAAAAAATCTATTTTATTGCAGCTAAGACTGTATTCCAATACTGATTTTAAATCTTCATTATCTAATTTTTCTAATATTTTTTCGTTTCCTGAAAGCTTGTCGAAAAAATCTATTTTATTGCAGCTAAGACTGTATTCCAATACTG